>NZ_JACBXC010000612.1 GCF_013870535.1 Streptomyces phytophilus
ACCCGCGCCGAGTGGGACCGGGCGCTGACCGAGGCCACCGCCGCGTACGAGCCGGACCTCGTGGTCTCGGCCGGGTTCATGAAGATCGTGGGGAAGGAGTTCCTGGCCCGCTTCGGGGGGCGGTTCGTCAACACCCACCCCGCGCTGCTCCCCAGCTTCCCCGGCGCCCACGCCGTACGCGACGCGCTCGCGCACGGCGTGACGGTCACCGGGTGCACCGTCCACTTCGTCGACGAAGGCGTCGACACCGGCCCGATCATCGCGCAGGGCGCGGTCGAGGTCCGCGAGGAGGACCACCGGGACGGGGGCGAGGCGCTGCACGAGCGCATCAAGGCAGTCGAACGGCGGCTGCTCGTCGAGGTCGTGGGCCGGCTGGCCCGGGACGGGTACCGCGTCGAGGATCGAAAGGTTCGGTTCGGTGAGTAATTCAGAGGCGTCGGCGTCCGGCGCACAGCGGCCGGTACGCCGCGCGCTGATCAGCGTGTACGACAAGACGGGGCTGGAGGAGCTGGCCCGCGGGCTGCACGAGGCGGGGGTCGCGCTCGTCTCCACCGGCTCGACGGCCGCCCGCATCGCCGCAGCCGGCGTGCCGGTGACGAAGGTCGAGGAGCTGACCGGCTTCCCCGAGTGCCTGGACGGCCGGGTGAAGACCCTGCACCCGCGGGTGCACGCCGGCCTCCTCGCCGACCTGCGCCTCGACGACCACCGGCGTCAGCTCGCGGAGTTGGGCGTCGAGCCGTTCGAGCTGCTGGTGAGCAACCTCTACCCGTTCGCCGAGACCGTCGCCTCCGGCGCCTCCCCCGACGAGTGCGTGGAGCAGATCGACATCGGCGGCCCGTCGATGGTCCGCGGCGCGGCGAAGAACCACCCGTCGGTCGCGGTCGTCGTCAACCCGGCGCGCTACGACGAGGTGCTCAAGGCCGTCGCGGACGGCGGCTTCGACCTGGCGCAGCGCAAGCGGCTCGCGGCGGAGGCGTTCCAGCACACGGCGGCGTACGACGTGGCCGTGGCCAACTGGTTCGCCGAGGACTACGCCCCGGCCGACGACGGCCCGCCGGACTTCACCGGCGCCGCCTACACCCGCCTGAACCCCCTGCGCTACGGCGAGAACCCGCACCAGGACGCGGCCCTCTACACCGACGGCTCCGGCACCGGCCTGCCCGGCGCCGAGCAGCTGCACGGCAAGGAGATGTCGTACAACAACTACGTCGACACCGAGGCCGCCCGCCGCGCCGCGTACGACCACGAGCGCCCCTGCGTCGCCATCATCAAGCACGCCAACCCCTGCGGCATCGCCGTCGCCGACGACGTCGCCGAGGCGCACCGCAAGGCGCACGCCTGCGACCCCGTGTCCGCGTACGGCGGCGTGATCGCCGTCAACCGGCCGGTGTCCAAGGAGCTGGCCGAGCAGGTCGCGGAGATCTTCACCGAGGTCATCGTGGCGCCCGCGTACGAGGACGGGGCGCTGGAGGCGCTGACGCGGAAGAAGAACATCCGCATCCTGCGCAGCGCCGGAGCCCCGCGGCAGGCACGGGAGTTCCGGCCGATCGACGGCGGGCTGCTGGTGCAGGAGCGGGACGTCTTCCAGGCCGCGGGCGACGACCCGGCCGGCTGGACGCTGGCCGCGGGCGCCGGTCTGGACGCGGCGGGCCTCGCGGACCTGGCGTTCGCCTGGCGGGCGTGCCGCGCGGTGAAGTCCAACGCCATCCTGCTGGCCGCGGACGGCGCCACCGTCGGCGTCGGCATGGGTCAGGTCAACCGCGTCGACTCCGCGAAGCTGGCCGTGCAGCGCGCGGGCGCGGAGCGTGCGGCCGGGGCGTACGCCGCCTCGGACGCCTTCTTCCCGTTCCCCGACGGGCTCGAAGTGCTGCTCGACGCCGGGGTACGGGCCGTGGTGCAGCCCGGCGGCTCGATCCGCGACGAGCAGGTGGTCGAGGCCGCGCGGAAGGCGGGCGTGACCATGTACCTCACGGGCGCACGGCACTTCTACCACTGACGCCCGCCCGCACGAACGAACGGAGCCCCGCCTGCACCGGCGGGGCTCCGTTCGTCTGCGCAGCGACGGTCACGTCACTGCCTGGGGCGGGAGAACCAGCGTCCGGAGTCGCGGTTCGCGAGCATGACGATCGAGATGATGCCGAGCGTCACCCAGACGAGGCCCAGCGGGATCGTCAGCACACCGAAGAGGATGAGGAAGCTCAGCCACACGATGCTGCCGGCACGCACGCCGCCCGCGCCCTTGCCGAACATCGACGCCAGGACGATGCCCAGGATCGCGTGCACGAGCAGGACGGCGATGCCGACGGCCACGGCCTCGGCGGTGATGTCGAGGCCCGAGCCGTCCTGGAAGCCTTCTTCGAAGTCCTCCTTCGCCGCCGCGATGCCGATGAGCAGCAGCGTGGAGAGCAGGGCCTGCAGCCCGCCGGTGACGAACATCATGACGCGGGCGGCCGTCGTCTTGCCCGGGATGCTCGTCGGGTGCTCGACGCCGCCGTACGGGCCGGGGCCGCCCGGGTACACCGGGTAAGGCTGGCCGGCGGCGGGGTACTGCGGGTAGCCGTAGGGCTGTTGCTGCTGCTGGGCAGGCTGCTGCTGCGCCTGCTTCTGCTGGCCCTGGGGCCCGCCGTAGGGGTTGTTCTGGTCGGGGAGGCTCACGGTGCCCTTCTTCCGCGGTTATCGGACGTAACTGACACACTGACCTGGCCCGAGGACGGCTGTCCAGACCGGCTGATTGGTCTGTTACCCGCAGCATCGGGGAGGATGGGCCCATGACCGCCCAGATTCTCGACGGCAGGGCCACCGCGGCCGCGATCAAGTCCGAGCTTGCCACGCGCGTGCAGGCGCTCAAGGGCCGGGGTGTCACGCCCGGCCTCGGCACACTCCTGGTCGGCGACGACCCGGGCAGCCAGAAGTACGTCGCGGGCAAGCACCGCGACTGCGCCGAGATCGGCATCGCCTCGATCCAGCGCGAACTGCCCGCGACGGCCACGCAGGAGCAGATCGAGGCGGTCGTCCGCGAGCTGAACGAGGACCCGGCCTGCACCGGCTACATCGTGCAGCTGCCGCTGCCGCGGCACATCGACGAGAACCGCGTGCTGGAGCTGATCGACCCGGCCAGGGACGCCGACGGGCTGCACCCCACGAACCTCGGCCGCCTCGTGCTCAACGAGCCGGCCCCGCTGCCCTGCACGCCCAACGGCTGCATCCGGCTGCTGCGCCGGTTCGGGGTGGAGCTGAACGGGGCGCACGTCGTGGTGGTCGGGCGCGGCGTGACCATCGGGCGGTCGCTGCCGCTGCTGCTGACCCGCAAGTCCGAGAACGCCACGGTCACCCAGTGCCACACCGGCACCCGCGACCTCGCCGCCCACCTGCGGCAGGCGGACATCGTGGTGGCCGCGGCCGGCTCGCCGCACCTGATCAAGCCCGCGGACATCCGGCCGGGCGCGGCCGTGCTCGACGTCGGCGTGAGCCGCGACGAGCACGGCAAGATCGTCGGGGACGTGCACCCGGGCGTCGCGGACGTCGCGGGCTGGCTGTCGCCCAACCCCGGCGGGGTGGGGCCGATGACGCGGGCGAT
>NZ_JACBXC010000613.1 GCF_013870535.1 Streptomyces phytophilus
TCAGCGGCGGGGCGGCGGCGGCCTGCTGGTACGGCCCCCTGCTCACCTGGACGATCCTCGGCGGGCTGGCCGGCTACTCGCTGTCCGGCTCCGTTTGAACGCGGAACAGCGCGCACGCGCTTGCCTCGCCAGGTTGGCGGGCCGTTCATCGACAGACCACCGTGCTCGGGGTCTTCTCCACCGGGCTGCTGCTCGGCGCCCTGCTGTCGGCCACCGTGCTGTGGCTCGCCTCCGGGCTGGCCGCGCCGGTCCCGGCGGACTGGCGCGCCGGGGCGACGGCCGTCCTCGGGCTGCTCGCCGTCGCGCGCGACGCCGGGGTGCTGCGCCTGCGGCTGCCGCAGAACGCCCGGCAGGTCCCGCAGGACGTGCTGCAGCGCCATCTGGCGCGCGGCGCGCTGCAGTTCGGGTTCGAGTTGGGCACCGGGGTGCGTACCTACGTGTCGGCGACCCTGCCGTACGCCCTCGCGCTGGGAGTGCTGCTGGCCAACGACGCGGGCGTGGCACTCCTGGCCGGCCTGGGCTTCGCGCTGGGCCGCGCGGCCACCCCGGCACTCCGGTTCGCCTCCGGCACCGGCGAGGAGTGGGACGACCGGCTCCTGGCCCGCCTCCCCCTCCTCGGACTCGGCGCCGCGACGGTCGCGACGGCGGCCTGGACGGTACTGGCCCTGCGGGGGTAGGCACCGCCGCGCCGGCACTGACCTGCCGGTCCGGGCGCCGGTTCGTCAGGTCACAGTCGTGTTTACCGCATACGTCGTCGGCCGGACGCGGACCGGCAGTACACCTCTGGCCGCACAAGCCCTCGGCCGGCCGGGATTTCGGAGTGGAGCCAGGATCGTCCGGGCTCCACTCCGTGGTGCAGGCGTGTCACTGGAAGGTCTTCATCGGTTCACCCTTGGGCTTCGGGCAGGCCCCTCAGGTGCGGGTCCAGCGTTGGTTGCTGCCGTTCGAGCAGGAATAGAGCTGGATCCGGGCTCCGTTGGCGGTTCCGGCGGCGTCGAGGCAGAGGCCGGACTGAACGCCGACGATGGATCCGTCGGAGTTGAGGCGCCATTTCTGGTTGTCACCGCCCCAGCAGCCATAGATCTGAACTCTGGCGCCGCTGCCGGTGCCGGCCGCGTCCAGGCACTTGTTGCCGTAGACCCTCAGCTCGCCGGCGTCGGTGGAGGCCCATTGCTGATTGGTGCCGCTGTGGCAGTCCCATAGCTGGAGTTGGGTGCCGTCGGTGGTGCCGGCGTTCGGCACGTCCAGGCAGCGGCCCGAAGCGACGCCCTTGATCTGTCCGGAATCCCCGGGCGGTGTGGTGGAGTCGCCGTTGAGCGCGTTGAGGACGGCGGTGTACGCGGGCTTCTTGCTGCCGTCGCCGTTGAACAGCAGCGGCGTGTCCTGGGCCCTCCAGGAGTCGGTGTCGCGCACGCCCCAGACGGTGATGCCGAGGCAGCGCGCGACGGCCAGGCAGTCGTTGGTCACGTCGGCGTACGTCGTGGGCGAGGCGCCCTGGATGTCGAGTTCGGTGATGGCCACGTCGACGCCGAGGGCGGCGAAGCTCTGCAGGGTGGTGCGGAAGTTGCTGTTGTAGGGGCTGCCGCTGTTGAAGTGCGACTGGAAGCCGACGCAGTCGATCGGTACGCCGCGCTGCTTGAAGTCCCGGACCATCGCGTACACCGCCTGGGTCTTGGCCCAGGTCCAGTTCTCGATGTTGTAGTCGTTGTAGCAGAGCTTGGCCGCCGGGTCGGCGGCGCGCGCGGTGCGGAAGGCGACCTCGATCCAGTCGTTGCCGGTGCGCTGCAGGTTGGAGTCGCGCCGCGCTCCCGTGCTGCCGTCGGCGAACGCCTCGTTCACGACGTCCCACTGAGTGATCTTGCCCTTGTAGTGGCTCATCACGCCGTTGATGTGGTCGATCATCGCCTGGCGCAGCGTGCTGCCGCTGAGGCTCTGCATCCAGCCGGGCTGCTGGGCGTGCCAGGCAAGGGTGTGGCCGCGCACCTCCTTACCGTTCTGCACCGCCCAGTTGTGGACGCGGTCACCGGCGCTGAAGTTGAACTGGCCCCGCTGCGGCTCGGTGGCGTCGATCTTCATCTCGTTCTCGGCCGTCACCGAGTTGAACTCGCGGCTCGCGATCGACGTGTACGCCGAGTCGCCCAACCTGCCCGAGGCGATGGCGGTACCGAAGTAGCGGCCGCTCTGTGCCGCCGCGGCGCCGAGCGTGCTCTCGGCGGCGTTGGCGGGCGGCGGCGCGGCCAGCGTGGCGACCGCACCGAGGACGAAGACGACCAGCGCCGGCAGCAGGCCGCGGAGCTTCCGGCGGACAGCGGGTCCGGGATGGGCATACGAGCCCATGACTGTGCCTCCAAGGTAGAGATCACGGAAGGATTCGTTCGAAATCTCGAACTTCGGTCAGCCCCTCAGGCAAGGATGATTGAGGGATTGACGGTGGATCGTCAACACTTTCGCCAGAGAAAGTTTTCGTTCCTGGTTCGAAAATTTCGAAAGAGGGAACCGCCCCGGGGGAACGAGGGAGAGCCCCGCCCCGCGGGACGTGAGGTGTCTGCGGGGCGGGGAGGATCACTCCGTCGCGAAGGAGTGGACCGTGGTGGAGCGGTAGGTGTCGCCGGGGCGGAGGACCGTGCTGGGGAACGACGGCTGGTTCGGGGAGTCGGGGAAGTGCTGGGTCTCCAGGCAGAGGCCGTCGCCCTGACGGTAGACCCGGCCCGAGGTGCCCGCGAAGGACCCGTCGAGGAAGTTGCCGCTGTAGAACTGCAGGCCGGGCTCGGTGGTCCTGATGGTCATCGTGCGGCCCGAGGACGGCTCACGGACCGTGACGGCCTGCTCCGGGGCGCGGGTGACGCCCTTGTCCAGGACGAAGTTGTGGTCGATGCCCTTGCCGTACAACAGCTGCTCGTGGTCGTCGCGCAGGTCCGCGCCGACCTCCTTCGACCGCCGGAAGTCGAAGGGGGTGCGCGCGACCGGGGCCAGCTCGCCGGTGGGGATGAGGCCCTGGTCGACAGGGGTGTAGCGGGATGCGGCGATCCTCAGTTCGTGGCCGTGGACGTCGCCGCTGCCCTCGCCCGCGAGGTTGAAGTACACGTGGCTGGTGGGGTTCACGACCGTCGGCGCGGAGGTGGTGGCGGCGTAGTCGATCCGCCAGTCGCCGTCCGCGGTGAGGGTGTAGTCGACCCGGATGGCCAGTGCGCCGGGGTAGCCCATCTCGCCGTCGCCGCTGACGTAGCGCAGCGTCAGGCCCGTACCCGCCGCGGAGGTGAACGGCTCGACGTCCCACACCCGCTTGTCGAAGCCTCTGTCGCCGCCGTGCAGGCTGTGGTCGCCGTCGTTGAGCGGCAGATGGTACGTCCGGCCGTCGAGGGTGAAGCGGCCGCTGTCGATGCGGTTGCCGTAACGGCCGATGAGCGCGCCGAAGTACGGGCTGAGGGCGACGTAGTCGTCGAGGGCGCGGAAGCCCAGCGACACGTTGGCGTACCGGCCGCGGCGGTCGGGCAGTTCCAGGGACTGCACGATGCCGCCGTAGGACAGCACCCGCATCCGGGTACCGCCGTTGGCGAGCGTCCAGCGGTCC
>NZ_JACBXC010000614.1 GCF_013870535.1 Streptomyces phytophilus
CGGCGGCGCGGGCGTCGGAGGCGCGGCGGGCGGCCACGCGCTTGTTGTGGGCCTGTATGGCGGGGTCGCGCTCCTTGAAGTCGACCACCAGCGGGGTGGCGATGAAGATCGAGGAGTACGCGCCGGCCGCGAGGCCGACGAACAGCGACAGGGCGATGTCGTTGAGCATGCCGCCGCCGAGGACGCCGCCGCCGATGAACAGCAGGCCGGCGACCGGCAGCAGAGCCACGACGGAGGTGTTGATGGAGCGGACGAGCGTGCCGTTGAGGCTGCGGTTGGCCGCCTCGCGGTAGGTGAAGCCCGTCTGCTTGGTGATGTCCTTCGTGCTCTCCTTGAGCCCGTCGAAGACCACCACCGTGTCGTACAGCGAGTAACCGAGGATGGTCAGCAGACCGATGACCGTGCCCGGGGTGACTTCGAAGCCGACGATCGTGTAGACGCCGACCGTGATCGTCAGGTCGTGGATCAGCGCGACCAGCGCCGAGAACGCCATGCGCCACTCGAAGGCGATGGCGAGGTAGATCACCACGAGGACCATGAAGATCGCCAGGCCCTGCCACGCCTTTTTCGCGATCTGCTCGCCCCAGCTGGGGCCGACGAGCTGGTCGTTGATGTCCGCCGCGTCGACGTTCAGCTCTTCGGCGAGCGCCGTCTTGACCTGGTCGGACTGCTGCGTCTCGATGCTGCTGACCTGGATGCGGAGCTTCCCGCTGCCCAGCTCCTGGACGATCGCCTGGTGGCCCGAGGCGTCCTCGGCGACCTCCTGGGCCTGCGAGACCGAGGTCTCGGTCTTCGGGGTGGTGAAGACCGCACCGCCCTCGAACTCGATGCCCATGTTCAGGCCGCGGATGAAGAAGCCGGCGATCGCGATGATCGTGATGAGGACGGAGACGCCGTACCAGAGGAACCGCTTGGCGACGAAGTCGTAGCCGGCCTCACCGCGGTAGAGGCGGGCGCCGAGGGTGCCGAGGCGCGACATCTCAGACCTCCTTCGGGTTGACGGGACCGGCGGCGCGCGGGCGGCCGCGCAGCGGTGCCCTGGCTCCCAGCCGTTTGGGATCGAGCCCGGACCAGGGATGGCCGCTGGCGAAGAAGCGCTTGCGGGCCAGGATGGTCATCACCGGCTTGGTGAAGAGGAAGACCACGACCACGTCGAGGAGGGTGGTCAGACCCAGCGTGAAGGCGAAGCCCTGCACCTTGCCGACGGTGACGGCGAAGAGCACGGCCGCGGCGAGGAACGACACGAAGTCGGACACCAGGATGGTGCGCCTGGCCCGCGGCCAGCCCCGCTCCACCGCGGGGCGCAGGGTACGCCCCTCGCGGATCTCGTCGCGGATGCGCTCGAAGTAGACGATGAACGAGTCCGCCGTGATGCCGATCGCCACGATCGCGCCGCAGACCGCCGGGAGGTTCAGCGCGAAGCCGATGCCGGGCCCGAGCAGGGCCATGATCGTGTACGTGAGGGCGGCGGAGACCAGGAGGCTGACGACGGCCACCAGGGCCAGCCCGCGGTAGTACGCGACCAGGTAGATGATCACCAGCGCCAGCCCGATGGCGCCGGCGATGAGGCCGGCCTTGAGCTGCTCGTTGCCGAGGGCCGGCGAGACGGTGGTGACCTCGGACTCCTCGAAGGACAGCGGCAGCGCGCCGTACGACAGGACGTTGGCCAGTTCCTCGGCCGACTCCTGGTTGAAGCTGCCGGAGATCTGCGCCCGGCCGCCCGTGATCGACTCGTCGACGGACGGCGCGGAGACGACCTCGCCGTCCAGCTCGATGGCGAACTGGTTGTTCGGCGGCGCCTGGCCGGCGAGGGTGCCGGTGACGTCGGCGAACTTGTCGGAGCCCTTGTCGTTGAACTCCAGCTGCACGATCCAGCCGGAGCCCTGCTGGGCGTCGTACGTGGCGGAGGCGTCGTCGACGTCCGTGCCCTCGACCTCGGCCGGGCCGAGCGCGTACTTGTACGCGCCGTCGCTGTCGCACGCGACGACGGTGTCGGTCGGCTTGGCGTTCTCGCCGATCTTGGTGCGCTCCTCGGCGTCGGAGCAGTCCAGCGCGTCCAGCTTCTTCTGCACGTCGGCGGGGATCTGGCCCGTGGGCTGCTCGGCCGGGGGCGTCTCGGCGGGCGGCGCCTGCGACTCGCTCGGGCTGGGCGAGTCGTCGGCCTGGGCGAGGCCCTCGGACAGGGCCCGGCCCTGCTCGGTGGCGTCGTCGCCGGGGGCGGCCTCGTCGGAGGCGGTCTCGGACGGGGACGGCGAGGTGGAGGCGTCCCCGTCCTTCTCCTTGTCCCCGGAGTCCTTGTCCTTGTCCCCGGACTCCGACGGGCTCGGCGCCGGGGCCTCGTTCACCTCGTACGACAGCACGGGCCGGAAGAAGAGCCGCGCGGTGGTGCCGACCTGCTCGCGCGCCGTCTTCTGGTTGGTGCCCTTGGGGATGTTGACGATGATGTGCCGGTCGCCCTGGGTCTGGACCTCCGCCTCCTGCACACCGAGGCCGTTGACGCGGCGCTCGATGATGTTGACGGCGGTATCCATGTTGGTGGAGTTGATCGCGTTCTCGCTGCCCGGCTGGGTCTTGGCCTCCAGCGTGATGCTGGTGCCGCCGGCGAGGTCGATACCGAGGCGCGGGGTGGTGTGCCCGGAGAGGAACATCCCACCGGTGAGCGCGGCGATCGCGGTCAGGATCAGCAGCAGGGGGCGCCAGGGCCTGCCGTGAGATCCCTGGGACCTGCGGCCCGTCTTGGGTGCTGCCACCTTCTCGATTCTCCTGTCCAGACACCGCGCGGCGCGGCTCGTCGCGCGGTCACGAAGTGTAGCCCCGCGGTGCCGCGAGGCGAAAAGTGACCGATCCCCCGTTCACCGCGGCCGGCGGGGCCCCCGCAGCAGGTGCGGGGCCGCCGCCGAACGGCCGCGGTCACTTCGCGGCGGAGCCGCCGTTCTTCTTCTCGTCCTCGTCGGTGGCGTCCGCGGCATCCGCGTCGCCGTCGGCGGCGTCGTCCGCCGCGTCCTTCTTGTCGAGGTCGATCTTGTCCGACGCCTCCCGGCGGTCCTCGCCGGCGTCGGCGTCGGCATCGTCGGCGTCGTCGTCGTCACCGTCGGCGGACTCCGTCAGCGAGGACGCGTCGTCGGGCGCGGTGATCTCCTCGCCGTCGAACTCCGGAGCGCCGTGCACGATGCGGTTGTACTCGGCGTCGTCCAGGACGGCGCCGATGGAGTTCTTCGCGTAGATCGCGTGCATTCCTGGGGCCACCTCCAGAAGGATGGTGTCCTCGTGGACCTCCTTGACCGTGGCGTACATGCCGCCGACGGTCCGCACGCCGCTGCCCGGCTGCAATTGGTCCCGCATGCTCATCATCTGGCGCTGCTTGTTCTTTGCCGAGCGGGTCATCAGGAACATCGCCCCGATGAGCACGATGAACGGCAAGAGAATCGTGATATCCACGGTGTCCGGGTTTCCTTCGTAGGACCGCGTTCGCCACGGCCTCGTTCTGGGGGGCGGGGGTGCCCTCCGGTTCCGGAAGGCGTCGGCGGAGTCTAAGCGAGTTCCGCCGTGTGAACAACGCCCAGCATGTC
>NZ_JACBXC010000615.1 GCF_013870535.1 Streptomyces phytophilus
AACTTGAGAACTCAACCCCTGGGCCACGGCCCAGGGGTTGAGTCATTTCCGGGGTCCTTGCAGACTGGGACAATGGCCGAGGAGATAGCCGCGCTTCGTTGGGATGAGCCGTCGGACGGGGGCGCCCCTGTGGTCGCCCTGTTGGATCAGACACGACTGCCCGCCGACGAGGTGGAGTTGGTCTGTGCCGATGTGCCGGCGTTGGTGCGGGCGATTCAGACGCTTGCCGTGCGGGGTGCTCCGTTGCTCGGTATTGCCGGGGCGTACGGCGTCGCCCTGGCGGCTGTGCGGGGCGATGACGTCGACCGGGCCGCCGACGTGCTCGCCGGGGCGCGGCCGACCGCCGTCAACCTGGCGTACGGCGTACGGAAGGCGCAGGGCGCCTTTCAGGCCGCTCGCGAGGCCGGGGGCGGCAGCGAGGCTGCCGCTGGGGCTGCGCTTGCCGAGGCGCGGCGGTTGCACGCCGACGACGCGCGGGCCAGTGCGCGGATGGCGGAGCACGGGCTGCGGCTGCTCGGTGAGCTGGTACCCCGCGGTGGCTACCGGGTGCTCACGCACTGCAATACCGGGGCGCTGGTGTCCGGTGGCGGGGGTACGGCGTTTGCGGTGGCGCTGGCGGCGCATCGGTCCGGGGAACTGCGGCGGCTGTGGGTCGACGAGACCCGTCCGCTGCTGCAGGGGGCCCGGCTGACCGCGTACGAGGCCGGCCGGGCGGGCATGCCGTACACGCTGCTGACGGACAATGCGGCCGGGTCGCTTTTCGCGAACGGTCAGGTCGACGCGGTGGTGCTGGGCGCGGACCGGATTGCGGCGGACGGGTCGGTGGCCAACAAGGTCGGGACGTATCCGCTGGCGGTGCTCGCCCGCTACCATCGGGTTCCGTTCCTCGTTGTCGCGCCGACGACGACGGTGGACTTCAGTACGCCGGACGGCTCGGCCATAGAGGTGGAGCAGCGGGCCGGGAGTGAGGTCACGGAATTCTCCGTGCCGCACGCCGCCGGCTCCGGTCCGGGACAGGCCGCGGTGGCGTCCGCGGTCGCACCTGCGGGCACGCAGGCGTACAACCCGGCATTCGACGTCACCCCGCCGGAGCTGGTGACGGCTCTGGTCACGGAACGCGGGGTGGCCTCGCCGGTAACGGGGGATTCACTCGCGGAGCTGGTTGTGCGTTGACCGAGGGTGATCGTCAGGGGAAGAGGCGCGTCGTGGCGGTGGCCGGGGCGTGACCTGGGACACGGGATTCTCTGTATGGGATGTGTAAATGGGATGATGTCGACATGAAGGGACGCGTTCTCGTCGTCGACGACGACACCGCACTGGCCGAGATGCTCGGCATCGTGCTGCGCGGGGAAGGCTTCGAACCGTCATTCGTTGCGGACGGTGACAAGGCGCTTGCCGCGTTTCGCGAGTCGAAGCCCGACCTGGTGCTTCTCGACCTCATGCTGCCCGGCCGGGACGGTATCGAGGTCTGCCGCCTGATCAGGGCGGAGTCTGGTGTGCCGATCGTCATGCTGACGGCGAAGAGCGACACCGTGGATGTCGTCGTGGGCCTGGAATCCGGGGCCGACGACTACATCGTCAAGCCGTTCAAGCCCAAGGAGCTGGTGGCCCGTATCAGGGCCCGGCTGCGCCGGTCGGAGGAGCCGGTGCCGGAGCAGCTGGCGATCGGCGATCTGGTGATCGACGTCGCCGGGCACTCGGTGAAGCGCGGCGGTGAGCCGATCGCGCTGACGCCGCTGGAGTTCGACCTGCTGGTGGCGCTGGCGCGCAAGCCGTGGCAGGTCTTCACGCGTGAGGTGTTGCTGGAGCAGGTCTGGGGCTACCGGCACGCCGCCGACACGCGCCTCGTGAACGTCCACGTGCAGCGGCTGCGCTCGAAGGTCGAGAAGGACCCGGAGAAGCCGGAGATCGTGGTGACCGTCCGCGGCGTCGGCTACAAGGCGGGACCGAGCTGACGTGTTCCGCGTGCTGCCGCGGGAGGGCGTGCCCGGCGGGCCGGTGCAGCCGTTCGTCCGGCTGTGCGTGCGCTGGGTGCGCCGCCCGTTGCGTATCGCGACGAGGCTCTACCGGCGCAACATCCAGCTGCGGGTGGTCGCCACCACGCTGCTGATGTCGCTGGGCGTCGTCGTGCTGCTCGGCATCGTCGTCATCGGGCAGGTCCGCAACGGGCTGCTGGAGGCGAAGCTCGGGGCCGCGCACGGGCAGGCGCAGAGCGGCTTCGCGCAGGCGGAGATCCGGGGCGCCTCGGAGGAGCCCGGCAGCGGCAGCGAAGCCTCCGCGGCCGTGAACTCCGCGGAGTGGCGGGCGGCGCTGGTCGAGCAGCTCATGGGCAGCGGGCAGGGGGTGGTGTCCGTACTGGTGATGAGCTCCAGCGTGAACAACGAGGCCACCGGCTCCTCCGACAACCCGCGCGGCTCGCTCGTCTCGGACGACACGTCGGTGGACAGCATCCCGGCCGATCTTCGCGAGAAGGTCGACAACGGCGACGGTTCGGGGATCTACGAGCAGTACGCGCGCGTATGGAAGCGCGGCTCGGGCGAGAGCGAGCCCTCGCTGATCATCGGCAAGCGGCTGAACGACCCGAACAACAACCCCTACCAGCTGTACTTCGTGTTCCCCTTCACGCAGGAGGAGAAGACGCTGAGCCTGGTGAAGGGCACGCTGGCGACCGCCGGCGTGTTCGTGGTGGTGCTGCTCGGCGCCATCGCCTGGCTCGTCGTACGGCAGGTCGTCACGCCCGTGCGGATGGCCGCCGGCATCGCCGAGCGGCTGGCGGCGGGGCGGTTGCAGGAACGGATGAAGGTCAGCGGCGAGGACGACATCGCCCGGCTGGGCCAGTCCTTCAACAAGATGGCGCAGAACCTCCAGATGAAGATCCAGCAGCTCGAAGAGCTGTCGCGGATGCAGCGCCGTTTCGTCTCCGATGTCTCGCACGAGCTGCGCACCCCGCTGACGACGGTGCGGATGGCCGCGGACGTCATCCACGAGGCGCGCGAGGACTTCGATCCGGTGACCGCCCGCTCCGCCGAGCTGCTGCTCGACCAGCTGGACCGGTTCGAGTCGCTGCTCTCCGACCTGCTGGAGATCAGCCGCTTCGACGCCGGGGCCGCGGCGCTGGACGCCGAGCCCGTCGACCTGCGGGAGATCGTGCGGCGGGTCGTGGGCGGCGCGCAGATGCTGGCGGACGCCAAGGGCGGGCGGCTGCTCGTCAAGGGCGACGACCAGGCCGTGATCGCGGAGGTCGACGCGCGGCGCGTGGAGCGGGTGCTGCGCAATCTGGTGGTCAACGCCGTGGAGCACGGCGAGGGCCGCGATGTCGTCGTACGTCTCGGGGCGTCGGAGAACGCGGTGGCGGTGGCCGTCCGCGACTACGGCGTGGGGCTGAAGCCCGGCGAGGCGACGCGGGTGTTCAACCGCTTCTGGCGTGCCGATCCGGCCCGTGCCCGTACCACGGGTGGCACGGGTCTGGGGCTGTCGATCTCCCTGGAGGACGCGCGGCTGCACGGCGGGTGGCTGCAGGCGTGGGGCGAGCCGGGCGGCGGGTCGCAGTTCCGGCTGACGCT
>NZ_JACBXC010000616.1 GCF_013870535.1 Streptomyces phytophilus
CCTGCGGCCGTGCCGTTGTCGTCATGATCTCAGCCCACCCCGCCGGCCACCGGCTCAGCAGCCGTCGGCGCCGGCGTTCTGGATGCAGTCCTCCACATCCGACGCGCCGTCGCTCAGCGCGCGGTTGATGATGACCGCGACCGCGCTGACGATCGCCACCACGATGGCGGAGATGATCACCCACTCCACGGCGGAGGCGCCGCGGTCCAGTTCGCCCGAGCGGGCGCGCTCCACGCGGCCGCGCAGGAAGGTGACCAGGAAGTCGACGGCCGGATGTCCGGTGCTGGTGAAGCGGTTCTTCATGACGTCGTTACGTCCTCTCTGCGTAGCGGGGGGATGACTCAGACCTGCAGCACGCGGATGGCCGCGGGATAGACCAGGAAGACCAGGAACCCGGCGCACAGCAGTAGTTGTGCGACGAGCATGGACTGCGACTTCTCGCCTGCCGCCCCCTCGATTTCGGCAAGCTCGCGATGTCTCATGGTCTCCGCCCTGGACGCCAGCGACTCGCGCACCTTCGCGCCGTCGTCGGAGACCAGTGCCAGCGACGCCGACAGGTCCTTCAGCTCCTCGATCCCCAGCTCGTCGCCGAGATTGCCGAGCGCCTGCCACTGGCTGGTGCCGGTGATCCGGGCGTCGGCGAGTGCGTTGCGCACCTTGCGCAGGGCCCAGCCGTCGCTGATGTCGGCCGCGGCCATCAGGGCCTCGGGCAGGCCGCGCCCGCCCGCGAGGTTCATCGCCACCAGGTCCAGGTACGCGCCCACCACGCGGCGCAGGTCCTTGCGCTTGTCGGCGGCGTCCCTGCGTACCTCCAGGTCGGGCAGGAGGAAGAAGAGCAGGGCGGCGACCAGCGCGAGCCAGACCGGGATGACCGGGTTCAGGCCGAAGCCGGCCACCGAGATCAGCGCGTACACGCCGGGACCGAAGACCAGCCCCACCGCGGACAGCAGCACCTTCGTCGCCAGGAAGCTCTCCCAGGAGCGGTCCAGCACCGCCAGGTCGGAGCGGAGCGAACGCTGCTCCCAGCCCTGCCGCATGTAGAACTCCGCGGCCCGCTCCCCGACCTGCGCGCGCAGCCCCCCGAAGCGCCCCTCCTCCTGCTGCTGCGAGGACGTCGTCGTCCGGCCGGAGCCGCGGGCGCGCATCGCGTCGACCCGCGCGACCGTCGCCACGGCGCCGCGGCGGCCGGGGGCGATGGCCCGTACGAGCAGGTAGATGCCCAGGCCCATCACCGCGCCGATGACGACGGAGTACGTCAGTGTGTCCGCACCCTGGAACTCCATCAGGAGACCTCCTCACGCGGCCGGACGAAGGCGACCTGCTGCGGCTGCTGCTTGGCGCCGGCCAGGAAGCGCTCGGGCGTCTCGATCGTCGACAGCTTGCGCAGCCACCAGAAGCCGGCCGCGAACAGCCCGCAGACGCAGGCCAGGACCGCCTGGCCGACGGGCGAGCCGTACGGCTCGACGAAGCCCCGGTTGAAGACCGACAGGCCGAGCACGAACGCCACCGAGACGCTGACGACGATCTGCACGCTGCGCCGCGTCGAGGCGCGCTGCGCCATCACCCGCTGGCGCATGTCGACCTCCTCGCGCGCCGACTTCGCCAGCGCGCCCAGCACCTCGCGCAGACCGGGGCCGCGCAGCCGGGCGTTGAGGATCAGGGCCGCGATGATCAGGTCGGCCGAGGCGTCGTCGAGGTCGTCGGCGAGGTGCTGCAGCGCGTCCGGCAGGGGCGTACGGGAGCGCAACCGGTCGACCATCGCGTCCAGATGCGGCCGCAGCGCGGGCGCCGCCGCGCGGGCGGAGGCCGGGATGGCCTGCTCCAGGCCGACCGCGCCGGCGATCGTGTCACGCAGCGACTCCGTCCACTGGGCCAGCGCCTCGACCCGCTTCATCGCCAGCCGCTCGGCCGCCGCGCCGCCGAAGAGCTTGTCCCAGAACGCCACCAGCACGCCGGTAGCCAGGCCGGCGACCGGCCAGCGGGTCAGCAGCAGCACCAGCAGCCCGGCGACCGCCGCGAGCGTCGCCCGCTGGCTGGCGAACCGCACCAGCTCCGCGGCCCGTTCGCCCTCCTGCTGCTTCTCGTGCTCCGGCTTCGCCGGCAGCCCGCGGATCGCCACGATGAGCAGCGCGACACCGCCGCCGATCACCGCGCCGGCGAGCAGCCCGTAGCCCATCGTGACGGAGAAGACCGAGCCGTACATGAGCCGCTACCTCCAATCCCCGCTGGGCTGGTAACCGAACGGAATGAGCTCGTCGATGCAGTGGATCGGCGCGTGCGGGTGCAGCAGGCCGTCCGGGCCCACCTTGAAGACCTCCGACGACATCACGCGGCCGTCCACGCCGTTGACCTCGCGCACCGAGGAGACCGAGCGCTGGAGGCCGCCGCCCTGGTGGTAGAGGTTGCGGCGCTCGATGAAGACGACGAAGTCGATGGCGCCGGCGACCAGCATCTGGCTCGCCTCGACGGGCAGCCGCTCGCTGGCCTGGAGGGCGTACGTCGAGATGCGGTTGAACACCTCGGAGGAGCTGTTGGCGTGGATCGTGGACAGCGAGCCGTCGTTGCCCTGCGACATCGCGTTCAGCATGGTGACGATCTCGTCGCCGAGCACCTCGCCGACGATGACGCGGGACGGGTTCATACGCAGCGACCTGCGCACCAGCTCGGCCATCGTGATGGCGCCGTGGCCCTCGGAGTTGGGCAGCCGCTCCTCGAACGCGACCACGTTGGGGTGCAGCTCGGGGAACTGGTCCAGGCCCAGCTCCAGCGCGCGCTCCACCGTGATCAGGCGCTCGGGGGCGGGGATCTCGTTGGCCAGCGCGCGCAGCAGCGTCGTCTTCCCGGCGTTGGTGGCGCCGGCGATCATGATGTTCTTGCGGGCCCGTACCGCGGAGGTCAGGAAGGAGCCCAGCTCCGCGGAGATCGTCGCGTTGCCGACGAGGTCGGGGAGGAACACCTTGCCGAGGCGGGCGCGGCGGATGGACAGCGCCGGGCGGCGGGTGACGTCCATGACCGCCGAGAGCCGGGAGCCGTCGGGCAGGCGCAGGTCGAGCTGCGGGTTGGCGGAGTCGAAGGGCCGGGACGACAGGCCGGAGTAGGCGCCCAGTATCTGGATCAGCTCGACGAGTTCCTCGTCGCTCTCGGCCACCGGGTCGGCCTTGGCCTCGCGGCCGTCGGCGTAGCCGACGAAGACGTGGTCGAAGCCGTTGATGTCGATGTTCTCGACCTCGGGGTCGTCCAGCAGCGGCTGCAGCCGGCCGACGCCGAAGAGGGCGGCGTGCACGGCCGCGGCGTACGCCTCCTCGGTCTCGGCGTCCAGCGGCGTGCGGCCGTAGTTGATCTCGGCGCGGGCGTAGTCCTCCAGGATCTGCGCGATGACGGCGCGGGCGAAGTGCCGCTCGTCCTCGGCGGACATGGGGGTAACGCCGGCGAGCTGGTCCTCGTGGCGCTGGCGGGCTATCCGGTCGCCGGCTTCCTGGCGGAAGCGTTTGACGAGGCTGTGGTCGACTGCGGGTCCGCTGGTCATCGGGCGGCTCCATGGCGGGGGCCGGG
>NZ_JACBXC010000617.1 GCF_013870535.1 Streptomyces phytophilus
GTCGTACGGCTCGGCGGACGCCGCGCCGGGGACGCCCTGGCGGGACAGCCACACGGGGTCGGGCTTGGGCAGGTGGCCGGCGTCCAGCTCGTCCCAGGAGGCGAGGCAGCCGGAGCCGAGGAAGTGGTGGTTGCCCAGCGGCTCGCGTACGCCCAGGTCGGTGAGGACGGCGGTCGGGATGCCGCGGTGCAGGGACTCCAGCGCGGCGGTGGAGCTGACGGTGACGAGGAGGTCGGTGCGGTCGAGGACCTCGCCCATGTTCCCGTACACGAGGCCGCAGTTGGCGGGCAGACCGCCGGGCAGCTTCTGGGCGAGCTTCTGGTACGGGGCCTCTTCGATGTGCGTCGTGTGCTCGCCCGGCCGGCTGCGCAGCTTGACGAGCACCTCCCGCTCCGGATGCCGCTCGGCGTGCCCGGCGGCACGGCGCAGCAGGTACAGGCGGTCCTCGCGGCTGTCCGGCACGGAGGGCTGGACGGCGAAGACGACGGTGTACGGGCGGTCGCCGCCCGGTGCGGTGGCGTCGGTCGGCTCGTACGGCCTGCCGTCGAGGAACGGCAGCGCGCACTCCACGACGCTGTGCGGGGAGGCGCCGACGCCCTCGTAGACCGCCCGGAAGCGCTCGGCGTCCTGCCGGCTGTTGGCCAGCACGATGTCGGCGCCGTTGCGCAGGAGGAGGCCGTCGGAGAGCTTCTCGTACACGACGCCGACGTAGCCGGTGACGACCGCGGGGCGGCGCGCGGCGCCCTGCCAGGCGCGGGCGAGGCCGTGGAGCATGGCCTGCACGGTGCCGCCGACGCAGGACAGGAGCACGACGTCGTAGCGGTCGGGGTCCGCGGCGGCCAGGAACTCGACCGCCGTGACCTCCCTCATCGCGTCCGCGGTGACGCCGACCTCGGCGAGCTGGCGCGCTGTGGGCGTGGCCCTGCCGTGCAGCAGATACCCGTCGAGCACCGCCTCCGGGGCCATGCGGCGAGCGGTGAGCGCGCCCCATTTCCAGCGGGTGTCCGAGTCGGCGAGAACAGCGGTGCGAAGCTGTGACGGGGGGTCGTTGAGCACGCCGCCGACGGTAGGGAGGCATTCCGCTCGGTGGCCCAACACCGGCCGTACAAATGGTTAACAACACGCCGCCGAACGGCGAACCCGCCCGGAGGTGCACGGCGTTCACCATTCCGCCGCCCGGCGTTCACGCCCGCGTCGGGGCAGGGCAAGCCCGGGGCGCGGGCCGGCCTCTAGCATCGCCTGGATGCGTCAACTCTCCGTGATCGTTCCCTTCTACAACGTGCAGGACTACGCGCCCGAGACGCTGGCCTGCCTGCGCGCCAACGCGGCACCGGACACCGAGTTCATCCTGGTCGACGACTGCTCGACGGACCGCACCGGCGAGCTGCTGGAGCAGGCCGCGCGCGACCTGCCGGGCGCCGTGCACGTACGGCATGAGCGCAACGGCGGCCTGGCCACCGCCCGCAACACCGGGCTCGACCGGGTCCGCGGCCGGTACGTGGCGTTCCTCGACGGCGACGACTGGCTCGCCCCCGGCCACTACCGCCGGCTGCTGGCGGCCATCACCGAGCTGGACGTCGACTTCGTACGGACCGACCACGTGCAGTGCACCGCCCGCGCCCGCACCGTCCACCGCGTCCCGCACGGCCGCCGCGGCGTCGTCCAGGACCCCCGCTCCGCGATCCTCCCGGCGACCCACACCACGTCCGTCGACTACGCCTACGCCTGGGCCGGCATCTACCACCGCCGGCTCCTCGACGAGGGCCTGCTGCACTTCCCCGACGGGCTGCGGACGGCCGAGGACCGGCCGTGGATCTGGCGGCTGCACCGCGAGGCCCGTACGTTCGCGGCCGTCGGTCTGCTCGGCGTCTTCTACCGGCGCGGCGTCGCCACCTCCCTCACGCAGATCGGCGACGTGCGCCGGCTCGACTTCCTGCGCGCCTTCGACCAGGTCGTCGAGGAGACGGCGGCCGACCGGGACGCGGAGCTGCTGCTGCCGAAAGCGGTGCGGAACTTCTGCGCGATCATCGCGCACCATCTGAAGAACTGCGAACGGTTCGAGAAGCCCGTGGCGCGCAGACTGCGCGAGATGAGCGCGGAGGCGCTGCGGCGGATGCCCCAGCACGTACTGGCGGAGGCACTGGACGCCATGGACACGGAACGCGCGGAACTGCTGCGCAGGCTGCACCGGCGGACCGCGGGGACGCAGGTGGCCGCCCGATGACCGCCGCCGCGCACCGGCCGCACGGGATCCGCTACGCGCCCGGGCGGCACACCCAGGTCTTCGTGGCCTCCACCCTCTACGGCACCGCGACCCTCGCCGCCGCCCTGGACGCCGGCCTCTTCCCCGCCGCGGACCGCCGCGTCCTGCTGATCACCAACAACGCCGCGAACCCCGAGACCACCCCCGCCGTCGACGCCATGGCCGGCTTCGCGCAGCTGCGTTCCCGCTTCGACGACGTACGCGACTGGAACCACGCCATCCGCCCGCTGCACCCCGCCGCGTGGGAGCCGCGCGCCGAGGACGTACCGCTGTGGGAGCGGCACCTGCGGCTGCTGTGGGACCTGGGCGACGACCGGCTCACGCTCGTCGTGGAGTCCATCCAGGTCAGCCCCGCGCGGGCGCTCGTCCAGCTCTTCCCGGACGCGGCCCTGCACGTCTACGCCGACGGCCTCATGAGCTACGGCCCCACCCGCAACAAGCTCTCCTCCTTTGTCGGCACGCGCGTCGAACGCCTGCTGCACCCGGACCTGCTGCCGGGCGTACGGCCCATGCTGCTCACGGAGTTCGGGGTGCCGCCGGAGATCGTGCCGGCGGAAGAGCTGAAGAAGGTGCTGGCCGAGCTGTCGGCCGCCGCCGACCTCGACCTGCCCGCCGCAGGGCCCGCGGCAGGGCCCGCCGCAGAGTCCTCCGGGGGTCCCGCCGAAGGTTCCTCGCCCGCACTCCTCCTGGGCCAGTACCTCTCGGCGCTGAAGATCCTCACCGCGGCGGAGGAAGAGGAGCTGCACGTACGGATGCTGCGCGGCGCGGCGGGCCTGGGCCACCGCGACGTGGTGTTCAAGCCGCACCCGATGGCGCCCGCGCGGGTCTCGCGGCTGCTGGAGGACGAGGCGGACAGCCTCGGCGTCACACTGACGGTGCTCGACTCCCCGGTGCTCGCGGAGGTGCTGTACGAGCGGCTGCGCCCGGCGCTGGTGGCGGGCGCGTTCTCCACGGCGCTGATGACGGCGTCGACGCTGTACGGGCTGCCGGTGGCGACCCTCGGCACCGGCACGCTGCTGGAACGGCTGACCCCGTACGAGAACAGCAACCGCGTCCCCGTCACGATCGCCGACGCGCTGCTGCCGTCGCTGGACGACCCGGAGGCGGTACGCGGTTGGCGGGCGCCGACCGCGGCGGAGGCGCAGGAGAAGCTGGGCGGGCTGCTGACGGCGGTGGGCTTCACGATGCAGCCGCGGATCTACGCGCGGCGGCGGCCGGAGGCCGAGCGGTGGCTGGCGGCGGAGCTGGACGCCGAGACGTGGCGGTACTTCAAACGGCGCCGGCTG
>NZ_JACBXC010000618.1 GCF_013870535.1 Streptomyces phytophilus
GGCGGCGGGCCGCCCACGGAGTTGCGGACGAGTCTTCGGCGGCCCGCGCCCGGCGGCGAATGGATCAGCGAGGCGCGGCCGTTCGAGTTCGACTCGGAGGGGCAGCCCGTCTTCGGGTTCTACTACGCCCCGCGCAACCCGGACCGCCGCGGCCCCGACGGCGTGCCGCCCCCGCTGCTCGTGACCTGCCACGGCGGCCCGACCGTGGCGGCCGGTGCCCCCCTGGACGTGCAGGTCCAGTACTGGACGAGCCGGGGGTACGCGGTCGCCGAGGTCAACTACGGGGGGAGCGCCGGCCACGGCCGCGCCTACCGCGAGCGGATCCGCGGCCTGTGGGGCGTGCTCGACGCGACCGACTGCGTGAACGCCGCCCGGCACCTCGTGGCCGAGGGCCTCGCCGACCCCCGCCGGCTGGCCGTCCGGGGGCGCAGCTCCGGCGGGCTGACCGCGCTCAACGCGGCCGCGTTACACCGGGACTTCGCGGCGGTGGTCTGCTACGCCGGCGTCACGGACCCCGAGGCGATCCCCGAGCGCACCCACAAGATGGAATCCCGCTACCTCGACAGCCTCATCGGCCCCTGGCCCGCGGCCCGGGCGGAGTACGCCGCCCGCTCCCCGCTGCGCGGACCCGGCCCGTGGACGGCGGCGGTGCTCGTCTTCCACGGCGGCCGCGATCCCGTCGTGCCCGTCGAGCAGGCGGAGCGGCTGCGCGAGGGGCTGCGGGAGCGGGGCGCGGCCGTGGAACTCGTGGTCTATCCGGACGAGGGCCACGCGATCGCGAAGCCCGAGAACATCCGCCACCTCGTCGCGGCGGAGTCGGCGTTCCTCACCCGCGTGCTCGGGCACGCGGGGGCGGAGGCCGAACCCTCCCTGTCCCGCCACTGAATCCCGTACGTCTCCGACTAGCCGACCGAGGTTTCTGATGCGTGGATATCTCTCGCCGTCGACGGTGGTCCAACCCCTCATCCACCGCTGGTACGCCGTCCCCATGGTGGCCGCGCCGCACACCGGTGCGCTGAACCTGGTGAAGCGCCACCTCCCCGCACTGCGCAGCTACGCCGACGCGCCGCGCAAGCACGCCCGCGCCCTGGCCAACCCGCAGATGTTCGGGGCCCCCTACGTGAGCCCCGGCGCGAACGGGCCGGAGGCGGTGACCGAGCTGCTCGACCGTACGGAGCGCGAGGCCGCGCCGCGCATCCGCATGGCCGAGGACATCGACACCGTGCGGGAGATGCTCGCCAAGCACGCCGACGGGCGCGCGCTCACGTCGCTCTACGACGACCTCCCCGACTCGCTGCGCGGCATCACCGAGCTGGTCTACGACACGGCGAACCACCCCTCCGTCCGGTTCTTCGAGAGCCTGCTGTACCGGACGCCGGCGGCGCAGCCGGAGGCCGAGGTCGTCTCCCTGCGCGAGCGGCACGACCCCGACCAGCCGTTCATCTACAGCTCGCCGGTGCTGCCGGAGCCCGAACGCGTCGACCTGGCGGTCCCGTTCGCCTCCGAGCTGCTCGACGAGCTGTTCGCGGCGCGGCTGGCCCCCGTCGACGTGGACGGGCTGGCCGAGCGGTTCGGTCTCGCGGACGACCAGAAGGCGGGCTTCCGCCGGATGTTCACCGAGGAGGCGCCGCGCGCGTACGAGCCGAACCTGACCGGCGAGGTGCGCATGCGCTACTTCGGCCACGCCTCCGTGCTCCTGGACTTCGGCGGGTTCACGGTGATGACCGACCCCACCCTCGGCTACGACGGCGACGGCTTCGACGAGCACTACTCCATGGCCGACCTGCCCGAGACCATCGACGTCGTGATCATCAGCCACGCCCACTCCGACCACTTCTCCCTGGAGACGCTGCTGCAACTGCGCCGCCGCATCGGCGTGATCGTGGTGCCGCAGGCTTCCGGCGGCAGCCTGGCCGACATCGGCATGCGCACCCTGCTGGAGCACTACGGCTTCACCGACGTGGTGGAGGTCGCCGACATGCAGTCGATCGAGCTGGGCCCGGCGCGCATCACGGCTCTGCCCTTCCTCGGCGAGCACGGCGAACTCGACATCCGGGCCAAGATGGTGCCGCTGGTGCGCCTCGGCGGGCGCGGGTTCATGTTCGCCACCGACACCTCGCCCGTGGACCCGACGATCTACGACCTGGTGGCCGCGGAGATCGGCCGGGTCGACGCGATGTTCATCGGCCTGGAGTGCGTCGGCGCCCCGATGAGCTGGCTCTACGGGCCGCTGCTCGACCAGCCCATCGCCCGGGAGCACAGCGTGGAGCGCGGCCTCAAGGGCTCCTTCGCGGCGCCGGCCGACTCGCTCGCCGAGCGGCTGGGGGCCCGCCAGATCTTCGTCTACGCGCTGGGCATCGAACCCTGGCTCAAGCATCTGACCGGCTGCTGGTACGACCCCGGGGCCGAGCAGCTCAAACAGGAGGTCCTCCTGCGGAAGCTGGCCGGCGACCGGGGCGTGCCCTCCGAGCTGCTCTACGTCACCGCGGAGCGCTTCTGGCCGGTGCGGGACGAGGAGAAGTGACCCAGCCGCCGGCACGCCCCGCCCCGTACCCGCCGGGCGGTGCGGCGGGCACGCCCGGCGGGAGCCCCGCCGTCGGCGTCGTCTACGACGTGGGCGCGGCGGGCCCGGCCGAGGTGGCGACCGCCGCGCGCGCCTGCGGCGCCGAAGTGGTCCTGGTGGTCGACACGGCCTCGGACCACGTCCGGCGCCTGCTGCCCGTGCTGGCGAAGCGGTTCACCCTGTGCGACATCACCGGGCTCGACGGGGCCGGGGCCGTGGCCGCGGTCGCCGCGTACGCTCCCGCCGGGCTCGTGACGTTCAGCGAGAACCGGATGGAGACCACCTCCGCCCTCGCGGCGGGGCTCGGTATCGGGCACTGGCATTCCCCCGCGGTGACCCGGCTGCTCGTGGACAAGCTGGCGCAGCGCCGCGCGTTCGCCGCCGCCGGACTCGACGGGCCGCCCTTCGCCGCGGCGGACAAGGCCGTCGGCGTGGCCGACGCGCTCGACACGGTGGGCCTGCCCGCAGTGCTCAAGCCGCGGCGCGGCACCGGGAGCCGCTTCGTCACCCGCGTCGACAGCGCCGCCGAAGCCCGCGCCGCCGCCGGGGAGTTCTTCGCCGCCGCGCCCGGCGCGGAGCTGCTGGTGGAAGGGCTGCTCCCGGGGGACGCCGCGCGCGCGGGCCCCGAATGGGGGGACTACGTCTCCGTCGAGACCGCCGTCCACGAGGGCGCCTGCCACCGGCTGTGCGTGACGGGCAAGTTCCCGCTCGTACGGCCCTTCCGGGAGCGCGGCTCGTTCGTCCCGCACACCCTGCGGCCGCAACTCGCCGAGCGCGCGCACGAGCTGGCCGAGGCGGCCGCGGCGGCCCTGGGCATCCGCGACGGGATCGTGCACACGGAGCTGAAACTCACGGCGGACGGGCCGCGCCTGATCGAGGTCAACGGCCGCCTCGGCGGCCTCGTCGGCGACGTCGTACGCCGCGGCTCCGGCGTCGACCTCGTGGCGGCGGCGATGCGGCTGGCGCTGGGGCG
>NZ_JACBXC010000619.1 GCF_013870535.1 Streptomyces phytophilus
CCACGGCCTTCCGCCCGGCCCGGACGCCGCCGGCACCGCGGCCTGCGCCGACGACGTCGGCATCCAGGGAAGGGGACGGCAGACCATGAAGACGATCACCCGTATCGCCATGGCGTCCGTGCTGGCGCTCATCGCGGTCCTCGGCCTCGCGGCCTGCGAGGACGACTCCAGCCGGAGCAAGGAGAACGACGCGAAGCAGAACAACTACGACGCCCTGGTGACGAACCAGCCGGCGGGGAAGATGACGTACTCGCCGACCCGCGAGGCCATCAACGAGTGGGTGAAGACCTGGGGCAAGCGCGGGAAGCTGTCGTACGTCTACATCCAGAACGGCAGGGGCGAGTACGGGTACTTCGTCATGAAGGGCCTGCCCGTGCCCCGGTGCAAGAAGCTCACGCCGACCGAGGCGGTGGACTCCTCGTCGAACGGCAAGGTGGTCGTGGCGCAGCCGGGCATGGACGGCACGTACGACTCGGGCTCGGCCTGCAACGCCTACTTCGGCTTCGACGCGACGACCGGTGCGTACCTGGAGTTCACGGTCGGGACGAACCAGTCGTTCTTCCTGTTCGACCAGCCCATGACGATGCCGGAGTACGCCGACGCCACGCAGCTCGGCCCGACATCGGCAAAGGATGTCGCCGACTGACCCCGGGGACGACCCCGGGGACGACCCCGGGGCGTACCGGCCGGGCACGGGACCGGTCCCCGCCCGGCACCCCTACCGTGCCGGCATGCCGCGATCCACCTCCCGCCCCCATCCACATCCACGCGCCGGACACCGGCGCGGCATCCGGACGGCCGGGCTCGTGCTCGCTGCTGCCGCCGCCCTCCTCGGCACCGGATGTTCGAACGGGCCCCTCGTCCCACGGCCCACGGCCACTCCCACTCCGACCCCCACCCCCACGCAATCCGAGCCGGCGGAGCCCAGCAGAGCCGCCCTGTCCGTCACCGCAGGCGAACTGCGCGGCGCCGACCCCTGCAAGCTGATCGGCAAGAGCGCGCTGGCGCAGTTCGGCACGGCCGAGTACGACCGCGGAATCAGCTACGGCCAGTGCGACATCGTGCTCGACGATCCGGACGGCGAGTCCGTCTCGGTCTTCGTCGACCTCCAGGCCGGTGCGAGCGAGGTGGACGCGAGCGACCCGGCACCGGTGCCGGCGCTCCTGGACGGCGTCACGGTCTACGAGAGCGAGGGCGTAAGCGAACTCGGCGGCGGCAGCAACTGCACCCGGGACGTGGTGGTGCAGGAAGACACCGCGGCGGTCGGGATCGCCGTCTACGGCGACCGGTCGGCCTCCCGCGCCTGCCGCATCGCCGACACCGCCGCCAGGGACGTCATCCGCCTCCTCAGGTCCGGCGCCCTTCCCTCCGCGCACCATCCCCCGGCCTCGCTGGCGAACGAGAACGCGTGCGATCTGGTCGAGGAGAGCGAGGCGGCGCGGGTACCGGACATCGACCCGGCGGTGAAGCACGACGAGTTCGCGGGCCAGAGCTGCTCCTGGGGCGGCCGGAGCATCGAGGAACCGCAGTTGTCCGTCCTGTTCCAGCACCTCGACGAGCCCGCCGAGGGACGCCCCCTCACGGTCGCGGGACGCCCGGCAGTACTGGTGTACAGCCCCGCCATGGGCGACGGCCTGCTCGGGCCCAGCCTGCCGGAGTGCTCCGTCGACGTGGAGTACGGAGAGGCCGGCCCGATCGCCGAGGGCAGCACCGAGGTGGTCTCCGTGGGCGTCATCGGTGAGTCGCCGAGGCAGGAGCTGTGCTCCCTCGCCCAGGACCTGGCGCCCAAGGTGCTCGCCCGCCTCCCCGGGGCGTAGGAAGGCGGCTCACAGGTTCTCGCCGCGCCGCCGGGCCTCGTACAGCATGATCGACGCGGCCACGCCGATGTTCAGGGAGTCGACCGTGCCCACCATGGGGATGCGCACCCGCCGGGACGCCTGGGCCAGCAGCTCCGCCGGCAGGCCCTCCCGCTCGCTGCCGAGAAGGAACGCGAGCGGGGGATCGTACGGGGCACTCCAGTGGTCCTCGTCCGCGGCACCCGACGCGGCCAGGACCTCGACACCGTGCGCCGCGGCCCATTCGAAGAACTCCGAGGCGTCGGGGGTGTGCATGACGTCGACGGCGAAGAGCGACCCCATGCTGGCCTTGACCGCCGCGGGCGCGTACGGGTCGACGGTGTCGCCGATGAGGATCACCCCGGCCCCGCCGACGGCGTCCACCGTACGGATGATCGTGCCGAGGTTCCCCGGGTTGGCGATGCGGTGCAGGGCGACGAAGACCGCCCCGGGCCGCACGTCGAGGGAGTCCGGACCGCCGGCGCGGCTGCGCAGGACGGCAGCAATGCCGCTGGGCCCGTCGCGGTCGACGAGCCGCTGGAACAACTCCGCCCCGAACCGCGCCACGGCCACACCCGCCCGCTCCTGCTCCTCGACCATGCGCAGAGCCGGCCGGTGCGTGAGCAGCCCCGGAGCGACGAGAAACGTCTCGACCTCCCAGCCCGCCTCGACGGCAGCCCACACCGGCTGCAGCCCCTCGACGACGAACACCCCCTCGCGCCGCCGGTGCTTGCGGTTCGCGAGCAGCTTCACCCGCTTCGCGAGCGGGTTGGCGGCGCTGCTGATGATGTCGGTCATGACGCTCTTCCACGGTCGCGGGCCCGGGCGAGCGTATCGAAGCAGGTGGGGACGGGCAAAACGAGCGCTTCGCGGCAAGCCGCGACTGAGTAGGTGTACTCAGGACACCGGGATCGGCCCGGCGGATACTTTCTTGTGTCGTGCTCGGGCGACTCAGGATGGAGGCCGCCGATGCTCGCTCATTTTGGTGTGTGGCGTGCTGTTAAAGGTGCGGTTGTCTCGGTGTTTGCGGTGTGGGTGTGCTCGCGCATCCTGGTCGAGGGCTTCGACATCACCAGGGAGCGGGCCAGTGGCTCCTGGGGCCTGGACCCCACCCCGCTGATCGCCCTGGCCGTCAGTGTCGTGGCTATGCCGGTGGTGTTGTGGGCGGGGATGCGGGTGCTGCGGGAGCGGCGTAACGCTCCGCTGGTGTGGTTGATGACGGTGAGTTGGTTGTTCGCTGGCGGGTACTTTTTCGACACCCTGGACGGGGTCGGCGCGCACATCCCCGCGGCTGTATTCGCCGGGTACGCGGCCGGGGGGGGCTTCGTCGCGTGGTGTGCGACGGGGGTCGGGCGGTGAAGCACGGAGTTCGCACTGTGGGGTATTCCCGAACGGAGAGGTTCGCGCGGCGGGTTGCAGTGATGTAAGGGAACGGCGGGCTGCGCCGTGGGAGTGCTTATCTTCCTGAACGCGGGGTGTTGTTGTTCTTGGTTTACGCGGGGCGGCAAGGGGCTGCTCTTCGGATCCAGGAGGATGTATGCGTAGGACTGGTGTTCTGGCTGTTGCGCTTTCGTCGGTGGCGCTGCTCGGTTTCACCGCGCTGACCGCCGCTCCGGCGGCGTCGGCGGCGCCCGTCGGCAGCGGCAAGGGGAAGGCGCCCGCGTTCGCGGTGACCGGAACCACCGGCGCGGTCGAAGAT
>NZ_JACBXC010000062.1 GCF_013870535.1 Streptomyces phytophilus
GCCGCCGTCTTCTTGGCCGGAGCCTTGGCCGACACCGTCCTGGCAGCCGCCTTCTTGGCCGACTTCTTGGCGGTCACCCGCCTGCGGGCCGGCGGCGAGTCGCTCACCCGGTCGCCCAGGATGTCCCGCAGGAACTTCCCCGTGTGGCTGGCCGGCACCGCCGCGACCTCCTCGGGCGAGCCCTCCGCCACCACCAGACCGCCGCCGCTGCCGCCCTCCGGGCCGAGGTCGACGACCCAGTCGGCGGTCTTGATGACGTCCAGGTTGTGCTCGATGACGATCACCGTGTTGCCCTTGTCGACCAGCCCGGTCAGCACCCCGATCAGCTTCTTGATGTCCTCGAAGTGCAGCCCCGTCGTGGGCTCGTCCAGCACGTACACCGTGCGGCCCGTCGAGCGCTTCTGCAGCTCGCTCGACAGCTTCACCCGCTGCGCCTCGCCGCCCGACAGCGTCGGCGCCGGCTGGCCGAGGCGCACGTATCCGAGGCCCACCTCGTTGAGCGTCCTCAGGTGGCGTGCGATCGCCGGCACCGCCTCGAAGAAGGACAGCGCCTCCTCGATCGGCATGTCCAGCACCTCGGCGATGGACTTGCCCTTGTAGTGCACGTCCAGCGTCTCGCGGTTGTACCGCGCCCCGTGGCAGACCTCGCACGGCACGTACACGTCCGGGAGGAAGTTCATCTCGATCTTGATCGTGCCGTCGCCGGAGCAGTTCTCGCAGCGGCCGCCCTTGACGTTGAAGGAGAACCGGCCCGGCTGGTAGCCGCGGACCTTCGCCTCCGTCGTCTCCGCGAACAGCTTGCGGACGTGGTCGAAGACGCCCGTGTACGTCGCGGGGTTGGAGCGCGGCGTACGGCCGATGGGCGACTGGTCGACGTGCACCACCTTGTCCACCAGGTCGTCCCCGTCGACCCGGGTGTGCCGCCCGGGCACGCTCCGCGCGCCGTTCAGCTCGCGCGCCAGGTGCGTGTACAGGATGTCGTTGACCAGCGTCGACTTGCCCGACCCGGAGACACCCGTGACGGCCGTGAGCACCCCGAGCGGGAACGCCACGTCGATGTCCTGGAGATTGTTCTCCCGCGCCCCGCGGACGACCAGCTCCCGCTTGCCGTCGACGGGCCGCCGGATCTCCGGCGTCGGGATCTCCCTCTTCCCCGACAGGTACTGCCCGGTGACCGACGCCTCGTTGTCCAGCAGTTCCTTCAGCGAGCCGCTGTGCACCACCTTGCCGCCGTGCTCGCCGGCGCCCGGGCCGATGTCGACGACCCAGTCGGCGGTCTTGATGGTGTCCTCGTCGTGCTCCACGACGATCAGCGTGTTCCCCAGGTCGCGCAGGCGGACCAGGGTCTCGATCAGCCGGTGGTTGTCCCGCTGGTGCAGCCCGATGGACGGCTCGTCCAGCACGTACAGCACGCCGACGAGGCCGGAGCCGATCTGCGTGGCGAGGCGGATGCGCTGGGCCTCCCCGCCGGAGAGGGTGCCCGCGGCGCGGTTGAGCGACAGGTAGTCCAGGCCCACGTCGACCAGGAAGCGCAGCCGCTCGTTGACCTCCTTCAGCACCCGCTCGGCGATGGTCTTCTCCCGGTCGGACAGCTCCATCGCGCCGAGGAAGTCGGCGCAGTCGCTGATCGACATCGCCGAGATGTCGGCGATCGACCTGCCCTGCACCGTGACCGCGAGGACGACCGGCTTCAGCCGCGTCCCGTTGCAGGTCGGGCAGGGGACCTCCCGCATGTACCCCTCGAAGCGCTCGCGGCTGGAGTCGCTCTCCGCCTCCGCGTGCCGCCGCTTGACGAACGGCACGGCGCCCTCGAAGGACGTGGTGTACGACCTCTCGCGCCCGTACCTGTTGCGGTAGCGCACCTCGATCTTCGTCCGGTGCCCCTGGAGCAGCGCCTTCTGCGCCCGCTGCGGCAGCCCCGCCCACGGGATGTCCGTGCGGAACCCGAGGTCGTCGGCGAGCGCGCCGACGAGCCGGGCGAAGTAGTCCTTGGTGTGGCCGTGCGACCACGGGTGGATGGCGCCCTCGTCCAGCGACTTGTCCGGGTCGGGGACGATCAGCTCCGGGTCGACCTCCATCCGGCTGCCGATGCCCGTGCAGTCGGGGCAGGCGCCGAACGGCGAGTTGAACGAGAAGGACCGCGGCTCCATCTCCTCGAACGACAGGTCGTCGTACGGGCAGTAGAGGTGCTCGGAGTACATCCGCTCGCGGTCCGGGTCGTCCTCGTCCAGATCGACGAAGTCGAGGATGACCATGCCGCCGGAGAGCCCGAGGGCGGTCTCGACGGAGTCCGTCAGCCGGCGCTTGGCGCTCTCCTTGACCGTGAGGCGGTCGACGACCACCTCGATCGTGTGCTTCTCCTGCTTCTTCAGCTTGGGCGGGTCGGTCAGCGACGACGTCTGCCCGTCGACCCGCGCCCGGCTGTACCCCTTCGACTGGAGGTCGGAGAAGAGGTCCACGAACTCGCCCTTGCGCTCACGCACCAGCGGCGACAGCACCTGGAAGCGGCTGCCCTCGGGCAGCGCGAGGACCTTGTCCACGATCGCCTGCGGCGACTGCCGGGTGATCGGCCGGCCGCACTCCGGGCAGTGCGGCTTGCCGATACGGGCGAAGAGCAGCCGCAGGTAATCGTAGACCTCGGTGATCGTGCCCACCGTGGACCGCGGATTGCGCGACGTGGACTTCTGGTCGATCGAGACGGCCGGCGACAGCCCCTCGATGAAGTCGACGTCCGGCTTGTCCATCTGGCCGAGGAACTGCCGGGCGTAGCTGGACAGCGACTCGACGTAGCGACGCTGGCCCTCGGCGAAGATCGTGTCGAACGCCAGGGACGACTTGCCGGACCCCGACAGTCCCGTGAAGACGATGAGGGAGTCGCGGGGGAGGTCGAGCGAGACGTTCTTCAGATTGTGCTCGCGAGCGCCACGGACGAGGAGACGGTCGGCCACGCCGGTCGGACCTTTCTTGATGAGCGACGGGGACCGCCCGGGCGGGCGGCACCCCTTGTCAAGCGTATGGGGGTGGCCGCGAAGCTGTCCGCAGCTTTCTCCCATCGAGCCACACGCTAACGTCTGGGTCTGACAACGACGTCCGGCCCAGCATTCCCGCCCGCCCGCCTCCAGGGGATCCGATGACAGAAACCGCAGGTCACGCGCACGACCCCGTACGTGACATCGCCACCCTACGAGCCGCCACCGACAGCCTCCTCACCCGCGCCGCCCGGCTGGACGACGACGCGGTACGGGCGCCCAGCGCGCTGCCCGGCTGGACCCGCGGCCACGTGCTCGCCCACCTCGCCCGCAACGCGGACGCCCTGGTCAACGTGCTCACCGGCCGCCCCATGTACGCGAGCGCCGAGGCCCGCGACGCCGACATCGCCGCCGGTGCCCCCCGCCCGCTCGCCGAGCAGCTCGACGACGTACGGGCGACGGCTGCCCGGCTGGAGAAGACGGCGGCGGACATCCCCGCGGACGGCTGGTCGGCGCGCTGCGAGCTGCGCGGCGGCGTGACGGATGTCATGGCGCGGATCCCCTTCCGGCGGCTGGTGGAGGTGGAGCTGCACCACGTGGACCTCGACGCGGGCTACACGCTGGACCAGCTCCCGGCCGACTTCGTGACCCGCGAGATCGACTTCCTCACGGCCCGCTTCGCGGGCAACGAGGAGGTCCCGCCGCTGTCCCTCTCGGCCCCCGGCGGCCGGACCTGGACCACCGGCGCCCCGCTGTCCGCCGGCGTTCCGGTGCGGGCCGCGGGCGCCCCGTACGCGCTGATGGGCTGGCTCGCCGGCCGCACCGCGGGCACGGGTGTAACCACCGAGGACGGCGTCGCGCTGCCGACCCTGCCCCCGCTCTGAGAGGCTGGCCCCATGTCGTACACGGGCAAGGTCACCGTCGGCGGCGCCGCCGACGTGCACGAGCTGACGGACCTGATGATCTCCAAGGTCGCCGTCGGGCCGATGAACAACAACGCCTACCTGCTGCGCTGCCGCGCGACGGACGAGCAGTTGCTGATCGACGCCGCGAACGAGCCGCACACGCTGCTCACCCTCGTCGGCCCCGACGGCATCACCTCCGCCGTCACCACCCACGGCCACGGCGACCACTGGCAGGCCCTGGCCCCGGTCGTCGCGGCCACGGGCGCCCGCACCTACGCGGGCCGCGCGGACGCCGCGGACATCGACGTCCCCACGGACGTCCTCGTGGACGACGGCGACACGATCACGGTGGGCCGCATCCCGCTCACCGCCCGCCACCTGGTCGGCCACACCCCCGGCTCCATCGCCCTGATCTACGACGACCCCCACGGACACCCGCACGCCTTCACGGGCGACTGCCTCTTCCCGGGCGGCGTGGGCAACACCTGGGGCGACGCGGAACGCTTCACGTCACTGCTGCACGACGTGGAGACCAAGATCTTCGCGGAGCTGCCCGACGAGACCTGGATCTACCCCGGCCACGGCGACGACACCACCCTGGGCGCCGAACGCCCGCACCTGCCGGAGTGGCGCGACCGCGGCTGGTAAGGCGTCACGCTTCTCTCACCAACAGGGTGACGAAGCCATCAGGCGGGGTGGCTTGGGGGTGGCGAATTTCGACTTCGCAGGGTAGTCGCACGATTACGCGAATAGCCTGATCGCGTCGATCACCTGATGAGGGGAGACGCGGATGGGCGCGGGCGGCAGTGAGCAGGCAAGGCACCAGCGGAAGGTCGAGAAGCGGGCCAAGAAGGAGAAGGACTCGCCCCCGGCCATCTGGATCGGGTACGGAAAGCTGGTCAAGCTCCACCGCAGGCGTGCGGGCATGACACAGCCCCAACTCGCGGACGCGGTCGGTTACTCCTGGGAAACGGTCGCCGCCATCGAGCAGGCCAGGCGCCCGGCGAAGCTGGCCTTCACCCGGGGCGCGGAGCGGGAACTCGACGCTCAGGGCACGCTGATGGCGCTCCAGGAAGAGGTGGACCGGGCGAAGCTGCCGGAGTACTTCCGGGACGTCGCGTTTCTGGAGGAGGAAGCGCTGAGCCGGTACGACTGGAACCCGCTGCTGGTGCCGGGGCTGTTGCAGACGGAGGCTTACGCGCGGGCGTTGATCTCGGCGCACTGCCCGCCGCTGGCCGAGGACGAGATCGAGCAGAGCGTAGAGGCGCGAATGGCGCGTCAACGGCTGCTCACGCGGAAGAAGCCGGTGGAGCTGTGCTTCATCGTCGGCGAGGCGGCGCTGCGCAACCAGGTGGGCGGGAAGCGGGTGCAGCGCGAGCAGTTGGAGACACTGCGGAAGCACACGGATCTGCCGCACGTGGAGATCCAGGTGATGCCCTGGACCTGCGGCTTCCATCCCGGGCTCAACGGGCCCATGATCGTCATGGAGACGGCGGAGCACGAGGTGCTGGGGTACGTGGAGTCGCAGGAGGCGGGTTTCGTTGTCTCCGAAGCCGACCGTGTCAGCGCGTTCACTCACCGGTATGGAAAGATGCGCTCACTGGCACTCAACCCCGATGAATCAGCACAGTTCATCGACCGCCTGGCAGGAGAGCTATGAGCGTGGAGCAGACAGCGGACGCCGGCAGTCCGCGCGAGTTCGCATGGGTGAAGAGCAGCTACAGCGGATCGGGCGGCGGCGAATGCGTAGAGGTCGCCGCCGCAGCGGAACGAGTGCACGTGCGCGACTCCAAAGACCCCTCCGGCCCCGTGCTCACGGTGTCGCCCGAGGCGTGGACCTCTTTTGTCGCCTTCGCGTCAGCCCAACAGCCCCGCTGACGGTGTAGCTCTACGTGCCCGGTCCCGGACGCCCTCCGGGCCGGGCACGTAGAGGGTCTGGGTCAGTCCTCGCCCTTGCCCGGCTGGCCGGCCTCCGCGGGCTGCTCTTCCTTCTTCTCGGCCTCCAGGCGGCGGGAGGCCCGCAGGCTCGTGATCGTCGTGATGACCAGGACGCCGCCGATGACGCTCAGGGAGATCGCCGTGCTGATCTCGGGGACGTGGACCCCGTTCTCGTGCAGCGCGTGGAGCACCAGCTTCACGCCGATGAAGCCGAGGATGGCCGACAGTCCGTACGAGAGGTGGACCAGCTTCTTGAGCAGGCCGCCGATCAGGAAGTAGAGCTGCCGCAGGCCCATCAGCGCGAAGGCGTTCGCGGTGAAGACGATGTACGGGTCCTGGGTGAGGCCGAAGATCGCGGGGATGGAGTCCAGCGCGAAGAGCAGGTCCGTGGTGCCGATCGCCAGCATGACGATCAGCATCGGCGTCATCAGCCGCTTGCCGTTCTCGGTGATGAAGAGCTTGGTGCCGTGGTACTTGTCCGTGGCGGCGAAGCGGCGCTCGACCAGCTTGAGCAGCCGGTTCTCCTCCCACTCCTCTTCCTCGTCATCGCCCTTGGCCTCCTGGATGAGCTTCCAGGCGGTGTAGATGAGGAACGCGCCGAAGATGTAGAAGACCCAGGAGAAGGACGCGATCAGCGCGGCGCCCGCGGCGATGAAGGCCGCGCGCATCACCAGCGCGATGAGGACACCGACCATGAGCACCCGGGCCTGGTACTGCACGGGGACCGCGAACTTGCTCATGATGATCACGAAGATGAAGAGGTTGTCGACGCTCAGCGACTTCTCCGTGACGTAGCCGGCGAAGAACTCACCGGACGCCTGGCCGTCGCCCCAGATCAGCAGGCCGACGCCGAAGAGTCCGGCGAGGACGATCCAGATGATCGTCCAGGTGCCGGCCTCCTTGAGCGTCACCTCATGGGGTTTCCGGCCGACGAAGAAGTCGGTGCCGATCAGGGCACACAGGCCCACGATCGTGAGCACCCACAGGGTCAGCGATACGTCCACTCGTCCTCCGCGGCAAGTCCGGCATGTTCAGCGTCATGGTTGCCGGGCGTGCCTTCCACTTGAGGAACTGGAAGCTCACCCCCAACCGTCGACTGTATAGAACGAGCCAAGCCATGGCAAAGTTCCGATCAAATATGCAGGTCAGACCGCATGCAGACCGAGGTCACGGGCACGCGAAACGGCCCGCGGGCGCAGTGCCTGCGGGCCGTGCGTGACGCGGGGCCGAGCCGTCAGCGGCGCAGCGCGCGGCGGGCCGCCGCGACCTGGGCCAGCACCTGTTCCAGCACCCGGCTGCCCATCGGCGCGCGGGCCGGTTCGTACGTCCAGGCGTGGCCGATCCAGGGGTCGGCCAGGTGGTCGTCCGGGGTGGGCGTGAGCCGGAGCATGCCGCGCCAGAACGGATCCAGCAGCGGGCCGTAGCCCTTCGCGTCCTCGCGGTCGGCGACGACCAGCAGGTGCACGCCGACCGACGGGCCCTCGTCCGCGAGGTAGCGCAGCTGGTTGATGGCGCGGTCGTCGAAGCCGTGCGGGAAGTCGTTGACCACGAGGAGCTGCTGCGCCGGGTCCAGGTCCGGCGGCAGCGCGTCGGCCGCGCCGCTGCGCAGCGCCATCTGCACGAGGTCGATGCGCTGGGTCAGCCGGGTGAGGGTGTCGGTGACGCCCGCCGCGCCCTTCGGCGGCGGCTCGGCGAGGACACCGGAGTGGAGCAGCGGGGTGAGCGCCGCGGTGGCGGTGCCGCCCGGGTCGATGAAGTGGACGTTGAACTCGCCCGCCGGGTGCACCGACATCAGCCGCGCGGCGTGCGCCACGGCGGTGTCGAGCGCCAGCGCGCGCCGCTCCGCGGAGTCCGGGAAACCGCGCTCCGGGTCGCCTTCGAGGGCGCCGGGGCCGAGCGAGGACGTACCGCTGTCCACCCACAGGCCGCGCTCCAGCGGCAGCCGTACGAGCAGCGGAACGCGCAGCTCCGTGTGCTCGGGGAGGTGGAGGTCGCCGAGGCGCAGGGCCATCGGGGCGTCCTCGGGCACCTCGTACTCGTGCCACACGGGGCTCGCCCAGGAGGCGAACGCCGGCGGCAGCGCGGGCTCCACGACGCCGGCCTCGGCGACGAGCTGGCCGAGGTCGCGGTCGAGGACCTCGCGGGCCCGGTCGACCAGGGTGGAGTGGCGGGCGAGCACCTCGGCGCGCGCGGAGTCGGCGATGGAGCCCATCCGGGCGCGCGGGTCGGCCAGCAACTGGTCAAGTTCGCGGTCCATCCGGGAGTCGGCGAAGTCGACGGCGCTGCGGTACGCGGCGACCGTGCGGGCCAGATCCTCGAACATGCCCCAGACCTGGTTGTACAGCCGCTCCTCCATGCTCCAGCCGGGGGCGTCGCCCGCGACCGGCTCCGGGGGGCCCGACTTGGTGCGGTCGGCCTGCGGCGGTACGCCGCCCGCGGCGGCGCCACCGGCGCCCGCGGGCGCACCCGGCCGTGCTCCCGCTCCGGTGCCGGCACCCACCTCCGGGGGCGGCGGCGCGGCGGCGGACGCGGGGGCGCGCGGCGTACCGGACGAGCCGGGTCCGCTGCCCGGGGCGCCCGACGCGCCCGCGGCACCCGCGGCCGCGGCGCGGCGCGGGTGGCGGTAGTCGACGGGCCCGGCCTGGGTCTGCCGCTCCTCGGCCGCCGGCTGCGGGCGCCGGGCGCCCGCCCCCGTCGGCTGGCCGGCGGTCGGCGGCGGCGCCGGGGCGACGGCGCGCGCGAGCCCCTCGGCCACGGCCCGTTCGATGTCCGCGGCGAGCTGCTGCGCCTCCGGCAGGCCCTGGTCCGCGAGCATGGCGGCGAGCCCGCCCGCGTACCCCTGGCCCACGGCCCGGATCTTCCACGCGTCGCCCCGCCGGTACAGCTCCACGGCGGTGACCGCCGACTCGCTGTCCAGTCCGGTGATGACGAACCGGGCGATCGCCGTGCCGTCGAGGCCCGTGACCGCCACCGACGGCGGCTCGATGGCGCCGAAGCTCCGCGGCCCCGGCACGCCCGCGGGCAGCGCCAGCAGCACGTGCACGCGCTCCACGTCCGGCGGGACCGCGTCCAGGTCCACCGCCAGCCGGTGCTCCGCAGCGGCCTGGGCGGGCACTTCGAGGCCCGGCAGCTGCGGCGCACCGGGGTGCGCGATCCGGCCCGGGTCGCTGACCCTGCCGTCCTCTCCCCCCAGCGTGGCGCCCGGCGTCACCGGGCTCCCCGCCGAAATCCTGATCTCCACCCGGGTCTGCGGCAGCAGATGGTTCTGCCCGCGGACCAACTCGGCCGTCATGCGGCCCTCCCCTGCACTCGCTGCGGCCGTCGACGTCGCGTCATGCCTCGGAAACCGGTCGTCCCGTCGCCTCTAGAGAAGCGGCTGGATCGACGGCATCAGGTCCTGGAAGGTACGGCCGTTGGCCGGCGAACCGAGGGCGGTCATGCCCCAGCCGGACCCCGTGCGATGCACCTTCGCCATGATCTGGGCGGTGTACGTGCCGCCGCCGGTGAGCGTGTAGCGCGCCAGCTCCTGGCCGTTGCTCTCGTCCACGAGCCGGCAGAAGGCGTTCTGCACCTCTTCGAAGGTCTGGCCGGTGAAGGAGTTCACCGTGAAGACGATCTGGTCGATGTGCACCGGCACGCGCTGCAGGTCCACCAGGATCGACTCGTCGTCGCCACCCTGGCCGGCGCCGCCGACGAGGTTGTCGCCGGTGTGCCGCACCGAGCCGTCGTCGCTGACGAGGTGGCGGAAGAAGACCACGTCGACGGGCTCCTTGTCGGCGAAGAGCACGGCGGAGGCGTCGAGGTCGATCTCGCGCGTGCGCTTACCGAAGAGACCGCGCCGTTCTGCGGCCTGCCAGCCCAGCCCCATGCGGACCGAACTGAGGGTGCCGCCATCGGACTTCTGCAGGCTGATGGCCTGACCCTTGGACAAGTTGATCGACACGCTTACGTTCCCCTCCTGCTTCGAACGCGCCATGACCGGCGCGCTGCCACGCACATTACGCAGGACAGCGGCCCTGTGCTCCCCCCGGAGGAGGATTTGTGGCGCTCCTGCTACACATCACCGGTCGTGCGCTCCCGGACGGCCACGCTCCGCGTACGCCCGGGGGCGCTCCCGCGCCCCGCACAACCCGGCTCTACGACAGCCCGGCCTCCTTCATCTGCCGCAGCTCCTTCTTCATCTCCGACACCTCGTCCCGCAGCCGGGCAGCCACCTCGAACTGGAGGTCCGCGGCGGCGGACCGCATCCGGGCGGTCATGTCCTCGATCTGCGCGGCGAGGTCGGCGACGGGTGTCTCCGTGGGCGCCGCGGCCTCCTCGGCGCTGCGGCGGGCGGGCTTCGTCTTCTGCCGCAGCTCCGGCACCGGGGCCTTCGCCGGGAGGTCGGGCTTCGCGGACCGGTAGCCCGAGCCGAGGAGCGCCTCGGTGTCGACCTCCTCGCGGACGATCTGCGCGACGATGTCGTTGATCTTCTTGCGCAGCGGCTGCGGGTCGATGCCGTGTTCCTGGTTGTACGCGATCTGCCTCGCGCGGCGCCGGTTCGTCTCGTCGATCGCCTTCTCCATGCCCGGCGTGATCTTGTCCGCGTACATGTGCACCTGGCCGGAGACGTTGCGCGCGGCGCGGCCGATGGTCTGGATGAGCGACGTACCGGAGCGCAGGAAGCCCTCCTTGTCGGCGTCGAGGATGGCCACGAGGGAGACCTCGGGCAGGTCCAGGCCCTCGCGCAGCAGGTTGATGCCCACCAGGACGTCGTACTCCCCGGCGCGCAGCTCGCGCAGCAGCTCGACGCGGCGCAGCGTGTCGACGTCGCTGTGCAGATAGCGCACCTGGATGCCCAGCTCCAGGAAGTAGTCCGTGAGGTCCTCGGCCATCTTCTTCGTCAGCGTGGTGACGAGGACGCGCTCGTCCTTCTCCGCGCGCGTGCGGATCTCGTGCACCAGGTCGTCGATCTGGCCCTCGGTCGGCTTGACGACGACCTCGGGGTCGACGAGCCCGGTGGGCCGGATGATCTGCTCCACGACGCCGTCGCCGCGGGACAGCTCGTACGGCCCGGGGGTGGCGGAGAGGTAGACGGTCTGGCCGATGCGCTCCAGGAACTCCTCCCACTTCAGCGGGCGGTTGTCCAGCGCGGAGGGCAGCCGGAAGCCGTGGTCGACGAGGGTGCGCTTGCGGGAGGCGTCGCCTTCGTACATCGCGCCGACCTGCGGGACGGTGACGTGCGACTCGTCGATGACGAGGAGGAAGTCCTCCGGGAAGTAGTCCAGCAGGGTGTGCGGCGGTGAGCCGGTCTCGCGGCCGTCCATGTGCAGCGAGTAGTTCTCGACGCCGGAGCAGGTGCCGATCTGCTGGAGCATCTCCAGGTCGTACGTCGTGCGCATGCGCAGCCGCTGCGCCTCCAGCAGCTTGCCCTGCTTCTCCAGCGTGCCCAGCTGAGCGCCCAGCTCGGTCTCGATGCCGGCGACGGCCTTGGCCATGCGCTCGGGGCCGGCGATGTAGTGCGAGGCGGGGAAGACGTACAGCGAGTCGTCCTCGCTCATGACCTCGCCGGTCAGCGGGTGGAGCGTGGACAGGGCCTCGATCTCGTCCCCGAACATCTCGATGCGGACGGCCAGTTCCTCGTAGACCGGGAAGATCTCGACGGTGTCGCCGCGCACCCGGAACGTACCGCGCGTGAACGCCTGGTCGTTGCGGCTGTACTGGATGTCGACGAAGCGGCGCAGCAGCTGGTCCCGGTCGATCTCCTCGCCGACCTTGAGCGGCACCATCCGGTCCACGTACTCCTGCGGCGTGCCCAGGCCGTAGATGCAGGAGACGGAGGCGACCACGATGACGTCGCGCCGGGTGAGCAGCGAGTTCGTCGCGGAGTGGCGCAGGCGCTCCACCTCCTCGTTGATCGAGGAGTCCTTCTCGATGTAGGTGTCCGTCTGCGGGACGTACGCCTCGGGCTGGTAGTAGTCGTAGTACGAGACGAAATACTCCACCGCGTTGTTCGGCAGGAGCTCGCGGAACTCGTTCGCCAACTGGGCGGCCAGCGTCTTGTTGGGCGCGAGGACCAGCGTGGGGCGCTGCAGGCGCTCGACCATCCAGGCCGTCGTCGCCGACTTGCCCGTGCCGGTCGCGCCGAGCAGCACGACGTCCCGCTCGCCTGCGCGGATCCGCCGCTCCAGCTCGTCGATGGCGGCGGGCTGGTCGCCGTTCGGCTGATACGAGCTGACGACCTCGAAGGGCGCCATGGTGCGTTCGATGTCTGTGACGGGCCGCATGCCCCCACCGTACGACCCGCCACTGACAACGCGCCGCGGCCCGCCCCGGCGCTCTCGCCGACCTGGCCCAATACCGAACGTCCGGGTCAGCCGACCAGATGATTTCCAGCCAGATCGGCGGCGCCCGAAACGGCATAGCAAGCGCTTCCCCAGGGCTGTCACCTGCACGGACCCGAATCGGCCCGCGTTCACCGCGCCGATATCGGCGTTCAATCTCTGGCCATCCCCGGCCTCGTACTCTGTCGCCTGCCACTGGGACCCTGCGGCGACAAGTGATCACCTCTAGTCGAGGAGACTGCATGCCCTCCCGCACGCTTACGCGCGCGTCCGGCGCTCTGACGGCGCTGGCCGGCCTCGTGCTCACCGCGGCCGCCACGTCCGCCACCGCGGCCGCTGCCGAGCCCGCAGCCGACTCCGCCACCGCCACCTCAGCCGCACCGATCGTGACCGTCGCGCACCGCGGCGCCTCGGCGGAGGCTCCGGAGAACACCCTCGCGGCGATCGACCTGGCCCGCGAGATGGGGACCGACTGGGTCGAGAACGACGTGCAGCGCAGCAAGGACGGCGAGCTGGTCATCATGCACGACGACACGCTCACCCGGACCACCGACGTGGAGGAGGTCTTCCCCGACCGCGCCCCCTGGAAGGTCTCCGACTTCACCTGGAAGGAGATCCGCACGCTCGACGCCGGCAGCTGGAAGGGCGAGGAGTGGGCCGGCGCACGGGTGCCGACCCTGAAGCAGTACATGATGCGGGTCACGCAGAACCACCAGAAGCTGGTGCTGGAGATCAAGAAGCCGGAGCTGTACCCGGGGATCGAGAAGGAGATCCTCACCGAGCTGCGCAAGAGCGGGTGGCTGAGCCGCGCGGCCGTGAAGAACAAGCTCGTCGTGCAGAGCTTCGGCGCGGACTCCATCAAGACCGTGCACGAGCTGCGGCCGGACGTGAAGACCGGCTTCCTCGGCGCCCCCGCGGTGGCCGACCTGCCCGAGTACGCCGCCTTCTCGGACCAGATCAACTCCAACCACGGCACCATGTCGGCCGAGTACTACGCGGCCGTACACGCCCTGGAGGGGCCGCACGGCAGGCAGCTGGAGAGCTACACCTGGACGGTCGACGACCCGGCGCGGGCCGTCGAGCTGGCCGAGTGGGGCGCGGACGGCATCATCACCAACAAGCCGGACGTGATCTCCGAGGCGCTGGAGGACGCGGGCTTCGGGGTCGCCGCCCAGTAGCGGCGGCCGC
>NZ_JACBXC010000620.1 GCF_013870535.1 Streptomyces phytophilus
GCGGGGCCTTCGGGGGCGTCCGGACCTGCGGGGATTCCCGTGTCGTACGTGGTGGGCATGGGCGGCACGCTAGGCAACGCCACGAACTCGCGGGTGAACGCGGCAAGAACAGCTCCCCCGCACCCCGCTCCCGCGATCTTTGGTCCAGACCTCTTGACGAAAGGTCTGGACCAACTTACGTTGTGCCGCAGCGCAACACGTACCTCTCCTGGCAACCCCACAGCCCAGAAGGCGAGCGTGTCATGCAGTCTGCGATCAGCCGGACGCTGCGTCTCTTCGGCATCGGCCTCACCCTGGCGCTCGCCGCCCAGCTCCCCGCCGCGGCGGCGACCCCGCCGGAACCGGCGGGGCCCGCGGCGGCACGAACGGCGGCGGAACCCGCGGCGGCCGAGACCTGCCCCACCAAACCCAGGCCCGCGGGCAAGATCCTGCAGGGCTACTGGGAGAACTGGGACGGCGCCGCCAACGGTGTCCACCCGCCGTTCGGCTGGACACCGATCACCGACCCCGACATCCGCACCCACGGCTACAACGTCATCAACGCCGCCTTCCCCGTCATCCTCTCGGACGGCACGGTCAAGTGGGAGGACGGGATGGACAGCACGGTGAAGGTCGCCACTCCCGCCGAGATGTGCGAGGCCAAGGCGAACGGCGCCACGATCCTCATGTCGCTCGGCGGCGCCGCGGCCGGCGTCGACCTCAGCTCCAGCGCCGTCGCCGACCGGGTCGTCGCCACGCTGGTGCCGATCCTCAAGCAGTACAACTTCGACGGCATCGACATCGACATCGAGACCGGCCTCGTGGGCAGCGGCAACATCAACCAGCTCTCGCCCTCGCAGGCCAACCTCATCCGCATCATCGACGGCGTCCTGGCCCAGATGCCCGACGGCTTCGGCCTGACCATGGCGCCCGAGACGGCGTACGTCACCGGCGGCAGCGTGGTCTACGGCTCGATCTGGGGCGCGTACCTGCCGATCATCAAGAAGTACGCGGACAACGGCCGGCTGTGGTGGCTCAACATGCAGTACTACAACGGCAGCATGTACGGCTGCTCGGGCGACTCGTACCAGGCGGGCACCGTGCAGGGCTTCGTCGCCCAGACCGAGTGCCTGGACCGCGGCCTCGTCGTGCAGGGCACCACCATCCGCGTCCCGTACGACAAGCAGGCCCCCGGCCTGCCCGCGCAGCCCGGCGCGGGCGGCGGCCACATGGCGCCCGGCCTCGTCTCGCAGGCGTGGAGCCACTTCGGCGGCGCCCTCAAGGGCCTGATGACCTGGTCGATCAACTGGGACGGCTCGCGCAGCTGGTCCTTCGGCGACAACGTCAAGTCGCTGCAGGGCCGCTGACGGACACGCCCCGGCCGCTCGTCCCCCACGGCGAGCGGCCGGGGCGGCACCGGGGCACAGACCCTAAAGTCCAACCGGTGTCCGGAAAGTCCAATGGATCGGGGCGCGGCGTCCGTTGTGCCGCGCCCCTCGGCGGGATCAGATGGATCTCATGCACGATCCGGCTCTCCCCGCCCACGAGGACGTCGCACCCGGCACCGGCACCCTGCCGCCGCGCGCCTGGTACGCCCGCTCCGACGCCGCCCGGCTGCCGCTCGACGGGGCCTGGCGCTTCCGGCTCTCCCCCACCGCGACCACCCACGACACGTCCTTCGCCGAACCCGGCCACGACACCTCCGGCTGGGACGAGATCGCCGTCCCCGGGCACTGGGTGCTCCAGGGCGGCGGCCGGCACGGCGCGCCCGCGTACACCAACACCCCGTACCCCTTCCCGGTCGACCCGCCGCGGGTGCCGGCCGAGAACCCGACCGGCGACCACCTGCGCACCTTCGACCTGCCCGCCGGCTGGCCGGCCGCCACGCCGCCCGCGGCGGAGGCCGTGCTGCGCTTCGACGGCGTGGAGTCGCACGCGCGGGTCTGGCTCAACGGGACGGAGCTGGGCGAGTTCAAGGGCTCGCGGCTGCCGCACGAGTTCGCCGTCGGCGCGCTGCTGCGCCCCGCGGGCAACGTGCTGGCCGTCCGCGTCCACCAGTGGTCCTCCGGGTCCTATCTGGAGGACCAGGACCAGTGGTGGCTGCCCGGGATCTTCCGCGGCGTCACGCTGCTGCACCGGCCCGCGGGCGCCGTGCGGGACTTCTTCGTGCACACCTCGTACGACCACGCGGCCGGCACCGGCACGCTGCGCGTCGACTGCGCGCCCGGCGGCCGGGTCACCGTGCCGGAGCTGGGCGTCGACGTGGCCACCGGCGAGTCGGTGACGCTGCCGGTCGAGCCGTGGACCGCCGAGACCCCGCGGCTCTACGGTGCCGAGCTGGCCACCGCCGGCGAGCGGATCCCGCTGCGCGTGGGCTTTCGCACCGTCGCCGTCGAGGACGGCGTGCTGAAGGTCAACGGCCGCCGCATCCTGCTGCGCGGCGTGAACCGGCACGAGTTCCACTCCGAGCACGGCCGCGCCGTCGACGAGGCGACGATGCGTGCGGACGTGCTGCTGATGAAGCGGCACAACATCAACGCCGTACGCACCAGCCACTACCCGCCGCACCCGGCGTTCCTCGACCTCTGCGACGAACTGGGGCTGTGGGTGGTCGACGAGTGCGACCTGGAGACGCACGGCTTCGGCGCCCTCGGCTGGCGCGGCAACCCGGTCGCCGACGAGCGCTGGACCCCGGCGCTGCTGGACCGCGCGGAGCGGATGGTCGAGCGGGACAAGAACCACCCGTCGGTCGTCATGTGGTCGCTGGGCAACGAGTGCGGCGCCGGCGCCGGGCTGACCGCCATGGCCGACTGGATCCGCGCCCGGGACCCCGGCCGACCGCTGCACTACGAGGGCGACCCGACCAGCCGCGACGCCGACGTCTACTCGCGTATGTACGCCGACCACGACGAGGTGCGCCGCATCGGCGAGCGCACCGAGGACCCCCTCGACGACCCGGCGCTGGACGCCCGCAGGCGCGCGCAGCCGTTCGTGCTCTGCGAGTACGCGCACGCCATGGGCAACGGCCCCGGCGGGCTGGCCGACTACCAGCGGCTGTTCGAGACGTACGAGCGCTGCCAGGGCGGCTTCGTCTGGGAGTGGATCGACCACGGCCTCGCCCACCCCGAGCTGGGCTTCGCCTACGGCGGCGACTTCGGCGAGGAGCTGCATGACGGCAACTTCGTCTGCGACGGGCTGCTGTTCCCGGACCGCACGCCGTCGCCGGGGCTCGTGGAGTTCGGCCACGTGATCCGGCCGGTGCGCATCGAGAGCGGGGACTCCCCGAACCAGGCCGTCGTCACCAACCTGCACGACTTCGCCGGCCTCGACCACCTCGCCTTCACCTGGACGTACGCGGTGGACGGCGCCGCGGTCGAGGGCGGTTCCGCCGCGGTGCCGCCGCTGGCGCCGGGCGAGAGCGCGAAGGTCGAGCTGCCCGTGCCCGGCGCGGTGCCCGCCGGCGAGGCGCAGTGGACCGTCACCGCCCGGCTCGCCGCGGAGACCGCCTGGGCGAGCGCGGGGCACGTCGTGGCGAGCGGGCAGTGGCCGGCCG
>NZ_JACBXC010000621.1 GCF_013870535.1 Streptomyces phytophilus
GTCCAGGTCCGCGGCGGAGACGACGAGGTTCGCCAGGCCCACCCGCTCGGCCTCCGCCGCGTGTACGAAGCGTCCCGTGACGCACATCTCCAACGCCCGTGCATATCCGACGAGTTGCACCAGCGGGCCGGTTCCCGTGAGGTCGGGCACGAGCCCGAGTGACGTCTCCCGCATGGCGAACTGCGCGTCGTCCGCGCACACCCGGAGGTCGCAGGCGAGGGCAAGCTGAAAACCCGCGCCAATCGCATGTCCCTGCACCGCCGCGAGGGAAACGATGTCATTCCGCCGCCACCAGGTGAACGCCTCCTGGTATTCGGCGATGACGGCGTCGAGGTCGCCGTCGGAATAGCGGGCCAGCTCAAGGAATGACGGCTCGTCCGCAAAGCCTTCGGGGGTGAATGCCTGCCGGTCGAGTCCGGCGGAGAAGGATTTGCCCTCGGCCCGCAGCACCACCACGCGGACGCTGCCGGGGAGTTCGCGCCCCGCGGCGGCGAGCGCCCGCCACATGGCGGGCGACTGCGCGTTGCGCCGGGCGGGGTGGTCGAGGGTCACCGTGGCCAGCGTGCCGTCCTCGCCGTCCAGGGCGAGTCGTACGCCGTCTCTGTGCAGCAGCTCTGTCATATACCGAACAGTAACCACCCGGCCGGTCCACCGGACCGGCCGGGTGCCTGTGCAGGGCCGGGGCGCCGGTCACGGCGGCCGCGGCAGTCCCGTCAGGACGACGCTTTCTTGCCTCGCGTCGCTCCGCCGCGACCGCGAAGGGTCACGCCGGATTCGCTGAGCATCCGGTGCACGAATCCATAGGAGCGGCCGGTTTCTTCGGCCAGCGCCCGGATACTCGCTCCGGAGTCGTACTTCTTCTTCAGGTCGGCCGCGAGCTTTTCGCGCGCGGCGCCGGTAACCCGGCTGCCCTTCTTCAGAGTCTCGGCCACCCGTGCCTCCTCGTACGGAAGTGCGCTCTGGACTCTCATGATCACCCCTTTATGGCCTCCTGGCCACCCGTTCGGCAAGGTCCGCGGCACGAGGTTTTCTCCGCAGTTCCCCGGCGGACCCGTCGGAACCAGGCATTCCGAGCCCCTCCGCGGGCCTTCCGGGACCGCGTTGCCGAGTGATTAGGCAGGTCAGGGGGCGGCGGCGGGGCAGGGCAGCGGCGACGGCGCGCGTAGCCGGCACCGCACGCCCGGTGACCAGGCGCCACGCCGTGGTACGAGCGCCACTCACTCAGATGATGGATCACCCATGAGCCGAATGATCCAGACGGGGGTGATCAAGCAAGCGCTACCAGGTCTGCGTAGTCCGCGTTCCACAGGTCCTCGACGCCGTCCGGCAGCAGGATGATCCGCTCCGGCTCCAGCGCGTCCACCGCCCCCTCGTCGTGGGTGACGAGGACGACGGCGCCGGTGAAGGTGCGCAGCGCGCCGAGGATCTCCTCGCGGCTGGCCGGGTCGAGGTTGTTGGTCGGCTCGTCGAGCAGCAGCACGTTGGCGGAGGAGACGACGAGGGTGGCCAGCGCGAGCCGGGTCTTCTCGCCGCCGGAGAGCACGCGGGCGGGCTTGTCGACGTCGTCGCCGGAGAAGAGGAACGAGCCGAGCACCTTGCGCATCTCGACGGTGTCCATGTCGGGCGCGGCCGAGGCCATGTTCTCCAGCACCGAGCGGTCCGGGTCGAGGGTCTCGTGCTCCTGCGCGTAGTAGCCGAGCTTGAGGCCGTGGCCGGGGGTGACCCCGCCGGTGTCGGGCTTCTCGACGCCGGCGAGCAGCCGCAGCAGCGTGGTCTTCCCCGCGCCGTTGAGGCCGAGGATGACGACGCGGGAGCCCTTGTCGACGGCGAGGCCCACGTCGGTGAAGACCTCCAGCGAGCCGTACGACTTGGAGAGGCCGTCGGCCGTCAGCGGCGTCCTGCCGCACGGGGCCGGGTCGGGGAACCGCAGCCGCGCGACCTTGTCGGCCTGCCGCTGCTCGTCGAGCCCGGAGAGCAGCCGCTCGGCGCGGCGTGCCATGTTCTGCGCGGCGGTGGCCTTGGTCGCCTTGGCGCGCATCTTGTCGGCCTGCGCGTTGAGCGCGGCGGCCTTCTTCTCGGCGTTGGCGCGCTCGCGGCGGCGGCGCTTCTCGTCGGCCTCGCGCTGCGCCTGGTAGAGCCGCCAGCCCATGTTGTAGATGTCGATCCGGGCGCGGTTGGCGTCGAGGTAGAAGACCTTGTTGACGACGGTCTCGACGAGCTGCTCGTCGTGGGAGATGACGACGAAGCCGCCGTGGTACGTCTTCAGGTAGTCCCGCAGCCAGACGACGGAGTCGGCGTCGAGGTGGTTCGTCGGCTCGTCCAGCAGCAGGACCTCGGAGTCGGAGAAGAGGATCCGCGCCAGCTCCACGCGGCGGCGCTGGCCGCCGGAGAGCGTATGGAGCGGCTGGCCGAGCACCCGGTCGGGCAGCCCGAGGCTGGCGGCGATGGTGGCGGCCTCGGCCTCGGCGGAGTACCCGCCCTTCGTCAGGAACTCGGTCTCCATGCGCTCGTAGCGCCGCATGGCCTTCTCGCGGGTGGCGCCCTTGCCGTTCGCCATCCGGTCCTCGTCCTCACGCATCTTGCGGATGACGGCGTCCAGGCCGCGGGCGGCCAGGATGCGGTCGCGGGCGAGCACGTCGAGGTCGCCGGTGCGCGGGTCCTGCGGCAGGTAGCCGACGGTGCTGCCGCGGGCGACGGCGCCGGCGGCGGGCTGGCCCTCGCCGGCCAGGACCTTGGTGAGGGTGGTCTTGCCGGCGCCGTTGCGCCCGACGAGGCCGATGCGGTCGCCCTTGGCGACGCGGAAGGTGGCGGATTCGAGGAGGACGCGGGCGCCGGCGCGCAGCTCCAGGCCGGTGGCGGTGATCACGGAAGTTCTCCAGGGCAGGGCGGAAGACGGCAAGGACGGGGCGGAACGCGCGCTACGCCACCTAATGCACATGGAGAGTTGCCATGCGCCAAGTGTATCGGGGCCCGCAACCCGATTGACGCGCCGGATCCGGCAGCACGGTCCCCCGGGGCCGCGGCCGGGCTGCCGCTGTCGGTGGCGGGTGCCAGACTGCCCGTACAGGCTTCGAGAGGACGTGATCCGCATGCCCGGCAGCGACGACGCCCCGACCGTCTACCCCACCCTGCTGTACGACGACGCCAAGGCCGCCGTCCGGCTGCTGACCGAGGGGCTGGGCTTCCGGGAGGTCGCGGTCTACGAGGGCGAGGACGGCAGGGTGGTGCACGCGGAGCTGGCCCAGGGGAACGGACTGGTGATGCTGGGCTCGAAGGGCACCGGCAGCGAGTTCGACAGGGCGGTGGGCGCCGGCGGCCCCAGCGGGGTGTACGTGGTGGTGGACGACCCCGACGCGCACCACCGGCAGGCCGTGGAGCACGGCGTGGAGATCCTGATGCCGCCGACCGACCAGGACTACGGGTCGCGGGACTACATGGCGCGGGACCACGAGGGCAACGTCTGGAGCTTCGGCACGTACGCGCCCTCCCCCCGCTGACCCGCGCCCGCCCGCCCGCTCAGCGACCGGTCACG
>NZ_JACBXC010000622.1 GCF_013870535.1 Streptomyces phytophilus
CCGGCCTCCCGGGCGATGTCCGCGCCGTCCGCGTACGGCACGTTCAGCCGCTCGGCCAGCTCCCGGCCCACCGTGGTCTTGCCGCAGCCGGACACCCCGGTGACGACGATCAGTGGCACGGTGACGGCCATGCGCATGTCCCCCTCAAGGCAACCCTCGCCTGCGCTGCGGTGCTGCCTGCGAGCTTAGGACCTGTCGTTCGGATCTTCGCCGGGCTCGCGGCGGCTCGAAAGCCGCCTGGAAGCGCGCGGCGTCAGAGGAGCAGCGCGCCCGCGGACATCGCGGACGCCACCACGCACAGGCCCGCGCCCAGCGCGAGCCCCGGTGCCATGGCCGCCGGTGCGGCGGCCGCCAGTTGGTCTATCCGCCGCTGGCCCGCGGCCAGGAACACCAGCCACGTGCACAGCGCCAGCGACAGCCCGGCGTACCCGCCCACCGAGCCGCCCTCGACCACCACCCGCCGTATCTCCAGCACCACCACGACCGCGAACGCCAGCGTCGTACGCCGCCACGCGAACCGCGTCCGCTCCGGCTGCGCCGCGGGGTCGCGGGGGTCGCTCACCGCCTGGTCCCGACCACCACGGCCACGATCAGCGCCACCGCCGCCACCGCCGTGCCCACGGCGAGCAGCCCCGGGAAGCGGGACTCCGGCAGGTCCTCGCCGCGGCGCATCGCGCGCTCGCAGCGGATCCAGTGGTTGACGGCCCGTACCGCGCAGACCGCTCCGCCCACGAGCAGCACCGCGGCGATGGTGGTGCGGATGGGGCGGGCCATCTCGTCGAGGAACTGGTCCGCGGCGATGCCGCCGCCGACGAGCGCCAGCGCGGTCCGCACCCACGCGAGGAACGTCCGCTCGTTGGCGAGCGAGAAGCGGTAGTCCGGCGTGCGGCCCTCGGCCCGCAGCCGCCGGGGCGAGAACCACAGCCGCACGGCGGAAGGACGCTCGGGGTCGCTCACGGGCTCGACCCTAACCGAACGCCCCCGCGCACCCCGCGGCCGACCCGCCCCGCCGCGGGCGGGGCGAAGTGCCCGGCGTCCGGCGGTTGACGGGCGGGCGCGCAGTCAACAGGATCTGAACCCACCGGTAACCTTCGAAGGGGCGGCAGCCATGGTCTACGACGCCGACGTCATCGTGATCGGAGCAGGGCTGGCCGGCCTCGCCGCGACCGCGGAGCTGGCCGACGCCGGACGCAAGGTCATCCTGCTGGACCAGGAGCCGGAGCAGTCGCTCGGCGGCCAGGCGCACTGGTCCTTCGGCGGCCTGTTCTTCGTCGGCTCGCCGGAGCAGCGCCGGATGCGCATCCGCGACAGCCGCGAGCTGGCCTGGCAGGACTGGCTCGGCACCGCCGGCTTCGACCGCGCCGAGGACCACTGGCCGCGCAAGTGGGCCGAGGCGTACGTGGACTTCGCCGCCGGCGAGAAGCGCGCCTGGCTGCGCTCCATGGACGTCTCGTTCTTCCCGGTCGTCGGCTGGGCCGAGCGCGGCGGCTACGACGCGGAGGGCCACGGCAACTCCGTACCCCGCTTCCACATCACCTGGGGCACCGGGCCCGGCGTCGTCGCGCCTTTCGAGCGGCGGGTGCGCGCGGCGGCGGAGCTGGGCCGCGTCGACATGCGCTTCCGCCACCGCGTCACCGGCCTCGCCCGCAGCGCCGGCGCCGTCGACACCGTCACCGGCGAGATCCTCCAGCCCAGCGACGCCCCGCGCGGCACCGCCAGCAGCCGGGAGGTGGTCGACACCTTCGAACTGCGCGCCCAGGCGGTGATCGTCACCTCCGGCGGCATCGGCGGCAACCACGACCTCGTACGCGCCCACTGGCCCGAACGCCTCGGCACCCCGCCGGAGAAGCTGCTCTCCGGCGTCCCCGCGCACGTCGACGGGCTGCTGCTCGACGTCGCCGGGGACGCCGGCGGCCGGCTGATCAACCGCGACCGGATGTGGCACTACACCGAGGGCATCGAGAACTGGAACCCCATCTGGGCCCGCCACGGCATCCGCATCCTGCCGGGCCCCTCCTCGCTGTGGCTGGACGCGACCGGCCGCCGGCTGCCCGTGCCGCTGTTCCCCGGCTTCGACACGCTCGGCACGCTGGAGCACATCATGAAGTCGGGCCACGGCTACACCTGGTTCGTCCTCAGCCAGAAGGTGATCGAGAAGGAGTTCACGCTCTCCGGCAGCGAGCAGAACCCGGACCTGACCGGCAAGAGCGTGCGCGAGGTGCTGGGCCGCGCCGGCTCCGGGGCGCCGGGCCCGGTGCAGGCGTTCATGGACAACGGCGCCGACTTCGTCGTCGAACGCGACCTCGGCGCGCTGGTGCGCCGGATGAACGAGCTGACCGGCGACAAGCTCATCGACGAGGAGGCGCTGCGCCGCACGCTCACCGCCCGCGACCGCGAGATCGACAACGCCTACACCAAGGACATGCAGATCACCGCGCTGCGCGGGGCCCGCAACTTCCTCGGCGACAAGCTCATCCGCGCCGCCTCCCCGCACCGCTTCCTGGACCCGAAGAACGGCCCGCTGATCGCCGTACGGCTGAACATCCTCACCCGCAAGTCCCTCGGCGGGCTGGAGACCGACCTGTCGTCGCGGGTGCTCGCCGAGGGCGGGGAGCCGCTGCCCGGCGTGTACGCGGCCGGGGAGGCCGCCGGCTTCGGCGGGGGCGGCGTCCACGGGTACCGCTCGCTGGAGGGCACCTTCCTCGGCGGCTGCCTCTTCTACGGCCGCGCCGCGGGCCGCGCGGCGGCGGAGGCGATGGGCTGAGGGCTGTCGGCCGAGGGCTGCGGGCCGCGGACGGAGGGCTCGTGCGGAGGGCTCGTACGGGCCGGCCCGCCGGCTACGCCTCCGTGCCCGGCGCCGGGGCCGGATCCGGTGCGGTGCCGGGCGCCTTGGCCCTCGTCTCCGAGCGCCGCCCGCGCAGCAGCCCCGCACCCGCGATGAGCCCGCTGGCCAGCAGCGTCACCAGGCCGAACGACATCGTCAGCGACGTCGCGTCGGCGACCTGCCCGATCGCCGCCGGGGCGATCAGCCCCGAGGCGTACATGATCGTCGCCACGCCCGCGATGGCCTGGCTCGGCGCGTTCGCGGACCGCGCTGCCGCCGCGAAGACCACCGGGACGACGACCGCGATGCCGAGGCCCAGCAGCCCGAACCCGGCCATCGCCTGCGGCGCGGCGGAGGAGGTGATGATGAGCACCCCGCCGAGCGTCGCCAGCACCCCGCCCGCGCGCACCGTGCGCACCGGGCCGAGGCGTTCCACGACCGCGTCGCCCACCAGCCGGGCCACGGCCATCGTCAGCGCGAAGCCCGTGGTGCACGCGGCGGCGAGGCCGGCGGAGGAGTCCATCTCGTCGCGCAGGTAGACCGCCGACCAGTCCAGGCTGGCGCCCTCGGCGAATACCGCGCAGAACCCCACCGCGCCGATGAGCAGCGCCGACTTCGGCGGCAGCGCGAAGTGCGGCGGCGGCTCCTCGTCGGCGTGCGCGACGGGCGCGAGCACCCAGCGGCAGGCGACGGCCGAGACCGCGG
>NZ_JACBXC010000623.1 GCF_013870535.1 Streptomyces phytophilus
CGGAGGGCCTTGAGGACGACGAAGCGGAAGCGGTCGTGCTCACCGCAGGCCGCATCGGCGGCGACGCCGCCCTGACCGTGCTGAAGCGGTTCCGCGGCTGCGCCACCCGGGTCGTGGCCTGGCAGCTGCAGCACGTCTGGGACCGCTACGACACCGGGGACTACGTCCGCGACATCCTCACCCACATCCCCGATCTCCGGTTCGTCGACGTGAGTTCGGCCGAACAGCTCTCCGCGCTGCGCACGCTGGACACCCCGCGGGCGGTCACCGTCCGGGGAGACTTCCCGGCCGACGCCATCACCGCGGCCCTCGACCCCGCGCGGCTGCGGCGGCTCTCCCTCGCCGAGAACCTCTCGCTGCGCGACCTGGCCTTCCTCGGCCCGTACACGGAGCTGAAGCGGGTGAGCCTCGTCCGCTGCCGGCATCTGACGGACATCACCCCGCTGGCGGGCTCCCGGGTCACCGCGCTCGACCTGTGGGAGTGCCGTCCCGAGGTCATCGCCGGCCTGGCCCGGCTGCACGGGATCAGGCAGCTCATGCTCGACGGCCCGCTGCCCTATCCGGACCTGGGCGCGCTACCCGTCGCTGCGGACCTCGTCGACATCAGGCTGGGCCCGACCGCGCACCACCACCTGAAACTGGACGGCATCGGCCGCTGGCCCCGCCTCACCCGGCTCAACCTCTGCGGCCCCATCGACGGCTTCGCGCAGGCCGGCGAGCTGTCCCGGCTCCAGTACCTCGTGCTGCAGCTCGACGCCCACCTGTCGATGCTCGCGCTCCTGCCATCGTCGCCGCAGGTCCGCATCCTGCGCCTGTACTCGTGGCGTCCCGGTGACGACCTCGACCTGGTACGCAGCAGGCTCCCGGGGCTCACGGCCCTGTCCATCTCCTGCCACGCCGACCACCGGCACATCGACCTCACCCCGCTGCGCGGCATGCCCGACCTGGCCTCCATCTCACTCCACAAGGCCACCACCGTCACCGGAGCCGAGCACTTCCCCGAGGGCACCGTCACCCGGACCCCCCGCCCGCGCATCCCCTGACGTCACTTCGCCTCCCCCAGCGCCAGCCCCCGCAGCAGCAGGTACGCCGACTGGATGAACCCGCTGCGCAGCGTGACCCCCGAGTTGGTCAGCGCCGCCACGCACACCTCCCGCTCCGGGCTCAGGCCCACGAACGCCGTGCAGCCGCGGGTCGCGCCGCTGTGGAAGTAGAGCGTCGCCCCGGCGACGGTCCGCGCGCTCCAGCCGAGCCCCGACTTCTCGTCGTCCTGCGCGGGCAGTTCGCGGATCCGGACGACCTCCGCCAGCGGCCGCCGCAGCGCCCCGGGGATGTCGCGGTCCTCCGGGTCGAGGTGAGCGCGCAGGAAGCGGATCAGGTCGCGGGCGCTGGAGCGGATGGCGCCCGCGCCGGGGAGGGCCGGGATGACCCAGGGCGGGCGGCGGCGGCCGTGCCAGTAGCCGACGGCGTAGTCGGGGTCCGGGTCGGCCGGGGCCGCGGTGCCGGTGTCCTTGAGTTCGAGGGGGTCGAGGACGCGCGTGCGGAGCATCGACCCGTAGTCCGTGCCGGCGCCGTCGGCGAGCAGCCGGCCGAGCAGTCCGACGCCGAGGTTGGAGTAGCGCGTGAGGGTGCCGGGCGGGTGGTGCACGACGGCGCGGCCGAGTGCGGGCAGCAGCATGTCGGGGGTGAACGACCGGTACGGGTTGGCGAACCAGGACGGCAGCCCTTTCAGCAGCAGGCCGGGCGGGAGCCGGGGCAGGCCGGAGGTGTGGGTCGCCAGGTGCTCGTAGGTGATGGCCCGGCCGTGGCCGCGCGGGAGGGCCGCGTACGGGAGGCGCTCGGCGATCCGGCCGCTCAGGCTGACCTCGCCGCGCGCGGCGGTGTCGGCGAGGAGCAGCGCGGTGAACGTCTTGGTCACCGAGCCGACTTCGAAGCGCGTGCGGTCGGTGACCGAGGCGGTGCCCTTGCGGTCGATGCCGCCGCGGCACAGGGTGCGGTACGCACCGGTCACGGAGACGGCGACGGCCACCGCCGCGCGCGGTTCCGCGGCGGCGGCCACCGCTTTGAGGGGCTGGTCGCGGATGTTCACGTCGCCGCCGCCCGGCTAGGCGCCCAGGCGCGAGAGCACGAGGGAGGCGGCGACCGTGGCGACCACGGCCGTGTGGTAGTGGTCCTCGAACCCCCGGCCGTCCCCGTCCCCGCCGGTCCGGCCGTCGCGCGGGAGGAGCCCGTCCTCGTGCTGGGCGGCGGCCAGCCGCCGCCAGGCGGCCGGTTCGAAGGCCGGCTGCGGCATGCAGGCGTCGACGATGAGGAGTTCGGCGACGAGGTCCCACTCCTCGATCTCCCCCCACACGTCGGTCCACACCGGCAGCCAGGTGGCCAGGTAGTCCCGCAGGTGGGGCGGCAGGGCGTGCGGTTGGGCGCCCCAGTCGGTGAGATGGAAGACGGTGTGGGTCATGTGGTACGCCGTCATCCAGTCCATGGTCCACGGCTCGGGCGTGGAGCCGAGCCAGGTGGCCGCGGTGCGCGCACGCCAGTCGGTCCGGTCGGCGACCCCGATGACGCGGGTCGCGTTGGCCACCGCCATGCGGCGGTTGGGCACGTGCTCGTACTCTCGGTACGAGGTGAGGGACGCCAGGTGGGCCAGGAGCGCCTGGAGCCGCTCGTGGCGGTAGCCGGCGCGGTGGAAGTGGACGTAGGTCTCCAGCGGGTCGGTCATGGCCGGGAACCGCAGCTGCCGCTCGTAGAGCAGGTCGCCGCCGCGGAGCTGGTCCCAGGCGAAGTCGAGCAGTTCGCCGGCCGTGTCGCGCTCGGCCGCGGGGAACGCGGCGTCGCGCCGCACCAGCGACGCGGCGAGGGACAGCTCGGCCAGCGGCTTGTAGACGCTGTCGGGCTCGGCCAGTTCGGCTGTCGCGCCGTCGGCGAACGTGCCTTGCACGTGGTTGCGGTGCAGCCAGCCCAGCGCCTTCGTGCCCGTGCGGAGTGCCGTGGTACGCACTTCCTCCGCCGGCCCGTGGGCGCTCATCGGGGGCCTCCTTCGGTTGCGGCCAGAAGTCTTCCGGCGATGGCGAGGTCGAGCGCGGTACGGGCGCTGGGGGCGCCCCAGAGCCGCAGGTGGTCCAGCACCGTCGGCACGTCGACGGCGGGTGCCGCGCCCCGGCTCTGGGCCAGGGCGAGCCAGCGGACGAGCCGGGCCGCGGTGGGGTAGTCGCGGCGCATCAGGGAGCGGGTGGCGCCCCGGCTGAGCGCGCGGACGTGCAGACAGGCCCGCTGCTGGTAGGGCCCGTCCACCTCCGGAAGCGCCAGCGGGGCGAGCCGTGCCATGCGCTGCGACCGCTCCTGCCAGGGCAGTTCGGTGTCCTCCGCGTCCTCGACGACGCCGGCGATCCCGACCGCCTCGGCGATCGCGGCACGCTCGCAGTCCTCGCCCGCGTACGGTTCCCGGCCCCCGTACGGACCCGCCGGACGGGTCCCGGCAGCGCCGCGGGCGAGCAGCGCGGCGGTGGTGCGATCGCGCCAGCGCG
>NZ_JACBXC010000624.1 GCF_013870535.1 Streptomyces phytophilus
CCCTGCTGGTCAGCAAGGTGGGCCAACCGGTGGCGGTCGACGTCATCGTCGAGGAGCCGAACCACTAGCCCGCCGCGACCCTCCCCTGCCCTCGTACCCAGGCAGGGGAACGGGCACGGACACCGGCACGGACCCCGGCACCGACACCGACGCCGACACCCGCACCCGCACCCGCACCGCGGCAGCCCTCCTCCTCCCCCGCTCAGCGTCCCCGCCGACGCGGATCCACCACCCCCGCTCCCCCCTCCGCGATCTCTGTCCAGAACTCCACCGCCAACTCCTCGAACCGCAGCCCGAACGCCAGCGCCGCCGCCTGCGGAGCGTCGAACCGCGGTCCCAGCCCCGCCGCACCCTCCCCGCCCGCCGTCACCAAAATCGCCTCGAACTCCGCCAGCTTCGCCCGGTGCGCCACCACCTGCGCCTCCGCCAGCCGCCGCACCCGCTCCCCACCCGACACCCCGTCCGACGCTTCCTCCGACGCCCCGTCCGGCGCTTCGTCCTGCTGGAAGTACAGCCGCAGCAAGCCCTCGTCCCGCACATCCGTCCCCGCCTCCGCCGGGCCGGTGAGCCACGCCGCGAGCGTGTCCCGCCCCGCCCGGGTCAGCGCCAGCGTCCGCCGTCTGCGGCCACCTGCCTCCCGCTCCTCCGTCACCAGCCCGCGGCGGACGAGCCGGGCGGCCTCCGCGTAGATCTGGGACCGCGGGAAGTCCCAGAAGTGCCCGACGCTCTGCTGGATTTCGCGATCGAGCGCGTACGGCGTCGCGGGGCCGGACTCAAGGAGGCCGAGCACGACGTACGCGCTGGCGGAGAGCGAGGGCATGGGGCATCTCCCGGTCTGGACGGTCTGAACCTCGGCGTTGCACGCCCGGCTCCGAAGCCGGAGCATCGAAACAGTACAGGCTGCACGTTTCAATGTGACGATCGGAGTCCTCGATGGCTACCGCCACCCGCGGCGACAACCCCTATCTGCAGGGCAACTTCGCCCCCGTCCCCGACGAGCTGAGCGTCTCCGGCCTCCCGGTCACCGGGGCCCTGCCCCGCGAGCTGACCGGCCGCTTCCTGCGCATCGGCCCCAACCCCGCCGCGCACGAAACCGGCGTGGGCCACCACTGGTTCATGGGCCAGGGCATGGTGCACGGCGTCCGGCTGCGCGACGGGCGCGCCGAGTGGTACCGCAACCGGGTCGTACGGGGCGACGTCCCCGAGGACTCCCCCAACACCAACGTCCTCGCCCAGGGCGGCCGGCTCCTCGCCCTCGTCGAGGGCGGCGGCGCGCCGGTGTCGATCACCCCGGACCTGAACCGGATGCGGACCTGGGACTCCGACGGCGCGCTGCGCTCCGGCTTCACCGCCCACCCGAAGATCGACCCGCTGACCGGCGAGATGCACGCCGTCACCTACCTGATCGACCCCGCTTCCGAGCACCTGCGCTACGTCGTCGTCGACGCCGGCGGCGCCACGACGCACACCGCCGACCTGCCCGTACCCGGCGTGCCGATGGTCCACGACATGGCGATGACCGCCACCCGCGTCGTCGTGCTCGACCTCCCGGTGACCCTCTCGGCGGCGGCCGCGGGCCGCCTCGCCGCGGGCACGCCGCAGCCCGGCGACGCCCTCCCGATGCGCTGGAACGACGAGCACCCCTCCCGGGTCGGCGTGCTGCCACGCGGCGGTACGGCGGCGGACGTCAGGTGGTTCGACGCGCCGCGCTGCTACGTCTTCCACGTCCTCAACGCGTACGACGCCCCCGACGGCTCGATCGTCATGGACGTCGTCCGCTACGACACGGTGTTCCGCGACAGGTTCCGCGGCCCCGCCGACGGGCTGCCCGCCCTGGCCCGGTGGACCGTCCCGCCGCACGGGGGCGCCGTCTCCGAGCAGATCATGTCCGACCGCAGCATCGAGTGGCCCCGGATCAACCAGGCACGGGCCGGGCAGTCCCACCGCTACGGCTGGTTCGGCGGCACCGGCCCCGAGAGCCTGCGGCTGTCCGACGACGTCGACCGCGACAGCGGCGGCAGCTTCGAACCCGGGCCGCTGGTCAAGTTCGACACCGTCACGGGCGAGGCCGCCACGCACCACTTCGGCGCCGGGCGCGTGACGCAGGAGCCGGTGTTCGTGGCCCGGCCGGGCGGCGCGGAGGAGGACGACGGGTGGATCCTCTCGGTCGTCCACGACGGCAACACCGACCGCAGCGAACTGGTCGTCCTCGACGCCGCCGACGTCACCGCAGCACCCCTCGCCCGCGTACACCTGCCGCGGCGCGTCCCCTTCGGCTTCCACGGCAACTGGATCTCCGACGACGAGATCGGCCCCCGTGCCCCGGCCGTCCTGCCCACCTGACCGACGGCCCGACCGACCGCCTCGCCCGCCGCCCCCGGCCGCAGCCGGCCCGGTCCGCCCCACCGCGGACCGGGCCGGCGCCCAAGGCACTCGGGGTCACGCACCCCAGTCCTGCGGCACCTGCCGGGTGGTCGCGTTCAGCCGGTTGAACATGTTGGTCACCGCGATCGTGAGCACGATCGCCGCGAGTCCCTTCTCGTCGTAACAGCCGGCGACCTCGTCCCAGAGGGCGTCGGGCACCGGGTCGCTGCGGTCGGCCATTCTCGTCGCCGCCTCCGTCAGCGCCAGCGCCGCCCGCTCCTCCTCGGTGAAATACGGCGAGTCCCGCCAGGCGGCTACCGCGGAAAGGCGCTCCTCGGTCTCGCCGCTCTTCCTGGCATTGCGGGAGCCGGAATCGACGCACGAACTGCACCCGTTGATCTGGCTGGTGCGCAGGTGGACCAGGTCGAGTGTGGTTTTCGGGACACCGCCGGAATAGGTTGCCTTGTAAATGTCGCCGATGGGCTGCGTGGCATCGAGAACCCGGGCCGGATTCTGCATTCGCGGTTGCATGGAAAAGTCTCTCCTTCGGAAATCTCGTGGCGCCGGATTCCGGCGTGCACACTGCTATGACGTCCGGCGGTGGGGCGGTGTGACAGCCGGCCGCGGTGGGAGCGGCCGCCGCGCGGCGGCACCGGCGAGGAGGATGATGGTGGTCATGTACGAGAACGAGCTGCTGGCCCGCAGGTTCGAGAAGAGGCGGCCGCGGCTGGAGGCCGTGGCCCGCCGCATGCTCGGTTCCGCCGAGGAGGCCGAGGACGCGGTGCAGGAGGCGTGGATCAGGCTGCAGCGCACCGACGCGGAGTCCGTCGAGAACCTCGACGGCTGGCTCACCACCGTCGTCGGCCGCGTCTGCCTGGACGTGCTGCGGGCCCGTACCCGCCGCGAGGAGCTGTTCGAGGAGCTGCTCGACCAGCATGCCGACCCGCCGCCCGCCGCCCCGGCGGACGAGGCCGCCGACCCGGAGGAGGCGGCGCTGCTGGCGGACTCGGTGGGCAAGGCGCTGCTGGTCGTCCTGGACACGCTGGAGCCGGACGAGCGGCTGGCCTTCGTGCTGCACGACATGTTCGCCGTGCCGTTCCCCGACATCGCCGCGGTCATCGAGCGCAGCCCGGCCGCCACCCGGCAGCTCGCCAGCC
>NZ_JACBXC010000625.1 GCF_013870535.1 Streptomyces phytophilus
CCGCCTCCTGCGCGCGGCGCTCCTCGTCGCGCCGGGTGGCCTTGATCAGCCCGCGCATGGCCCGGCCCGGCCCGACGGGCTTGATGTCCGCCACACCCTGCGCGATGAGGTAGCGGACGGTGTCGGTCCAGCGCACGGGGTGGTCGAGCTGGCGTACCAGCGCGGCGGCGACGTCGTCCTCGTAGGGCAGGGCGGTCACGTTGGAGATGACGGGCACGCCCGGCGGCGCGAAGGTGAAGCCGCCGAGGAACTCGGCGAACTCGCCCTGGATCGCCGACATGTACGGGGAGTGGAACGCGCCGCTGACACGGAGCACGGTGAACAGGCCGGCGCCGGCCTCCTCGAAGACGGCGCGCGCGCCCGCCACGTCCTCGCGCGGGCCGGCGACCACCGTCTGCGTGGGGTTGTTGTAGTTGGCGATCGACAGGTTCTCCAGGCCCGGCCGGCCCAGGAGTTCGGCGACCTGCTCCGCCGTCAGCCCGACGACCGCGGCCATGCCACCGTCCGCCACCCGGGACATCAGCTCGCCGCGCTTGGCGACCAGGCGCAGCCCGGTGGCGAAGTCGAAGGCGCCGGCGGCGTGCAGGGCGTTGTACTCGCCCAGGCTGTGCCCGGCGAGGTAGTCGGGTTCTGCGCCGCCGTCGGCGCGGTGGGCCAGGTGGCTCAGCGCGTTGACGACGAAGAGCGCGGGCTGCGTGTACTCGGTGTTCTGCAGCCGTCCGTCGACGTCGTCGCGGCACAGTTCCTCGATCGAGTAGCCGAGAACCTCGTCCGCGCGGGCGGTCTCCTCCGGGAACCTGCCGAAGAGCTGCGCACCCATACCTTTGTGCTGCGAACCCTGGCCCGGGAATGCGAGCGCAAACATGTCGAGTCGTTCCTTCAGTATGCGTCGGTGAAATCCCGGTAAGGGACCGCGGGGACTGTTCTGCTACGCGTCGGGAACACGCAGCACTATTCTGGCGAGTCCATCGTGGTCGAACCGACTAAGGGGGGTCTAGCGGCCCGCTAAAGCCCCGACCTGGAATTACCCGACTTGACGGCGCTGTTGCCCGCCGCGCATCATGACCCTACCTCAGCCAGCCCATTTCATGCCGCGACCGCGGCAGTCAATTCGGGGGTATGGAATGACAATTGCCGTTTCGACCGAGGAAATCCACGGAGACCGCGCGGGATTTCAGCCCGAGACGGACCCGGCCCCGGTCGCGATGACTTCGGCCGCCACGATAGGCGCGGCGCTGCTCGATCTGGCGGACAGCGACCCCGACCGCCCGCTGGCGTACGTCGAGGGCTCCGGGGACGCCGTGCGGCTGACGGCGGCGGAGCTGGCAGAGCGCGCGGGTGCCGCCGCGACGACCCTCGCGGAGCACGGCGTACGGCGCGGTGACCGCGTCGGCGTCTGCATGGACACCAGCGCCGACGCGTACGCCACCCTGCACGGCTGCTTCCTGCTGGGCGCCATCCCGTTCGTCAGCGAGCCGCCGCTGGCGACGATGCGCCGGCAGCGCTGGGCCGACCGGCTGCGGCTGCTGATCAGCCGCGCGGAGCCGCGGGCCGTGGTCGTCGCGCCGGAGTTCCTCGACGCCGTGACGGAGCCGTGCAAGGAGGCGGGCGTCGCGATCGTCGAGCCGCCGTTCGAGGGCGGCCTCGACCTGGCCACCGCGCAGGCCAAGCCCGACGACATCGCGCTGCTGCAGTTCACCTCGGGCACCACGGGCGACAGCCGGGGCGTGACCCTGACGCACGAGTCGATATTCGCGAACGCCGCGGCCATCGGCGAGCGCGCGTACCGCGCCGGCGACCTGATCGTGAGCTGGCTGCCGATGCACCACGACATGGGCCTGATCGGGCTGAACCTCGCCCCGCTGGTGCACGGGCTGCCGGTGGCCAGCATGCCGCCGCTGTCGTTCGCGGTACGGCCCGAGCGGTGGCTGTGGGCGATGCACCGCTACCGCGGCACGTTCACCTCGGCGCCCAACTTCGCGTACCGCATGTGCGCCTCGAACATCCCCGACGCCAAGCTGGCCGGCCTCGACCTGAGCGCCTGGCGGGTCGCGGGCAACGGCGCGGAGGTCGTGCAGGCGAACACGCTGCGCCTGTTCGCCGAGCGCATGGCCGCGTACGGCTACCGCGAGCGTTCGATGATGCCCTGCTACGGCATGGCGGAGATCACCCTGGCCGCGACGATGTGCGTGCCCGGCGAGCCGCTGACCACGCTCACCGTCAGCCGGGACCGGCTGGCCGCGGACGGCGAGGCCGTGGAGGCCGGGGCCGGCGCCGCCGACGCGCAGGAGCTGGTCTCCTCCGGCACCCCGCTGACGGGGATGGAGCTGCGCGTCGTGGACGACGCGGGCGCCGACCTGCCGGACCGCAGGCAGGGCACCATCCTGCTGCGTACCGCCTCGATGATGTCCGGCTACTACCGCCAGCCCGAGGAGACCGCGAAGGTCCTGGCCGACGACGGCTGGCTGAACACCGGCGACCAGGGCTTCACCGACGCCGGTCAGACCTACGTCACCGGCCGCATCAAGGACGTCGTCATCATCGCCGGGTCCAACTACCACCCGTACGCCTTCGAGTCGGCCGCCGCCTCGGTGGAGGGCCTGCGGGCGAACTCCATCGCCGCGGTCGGCTGCCCCGACGAGGAGCGCAGCACGGAGGCGCTGGTGCTGGTGGTCGAGTCGAAGAGCCACGCGGACGCCGACGCCGTCGCCCGGATCCGCGAGGGCGTCATCCAGGCGGTCTCCGCCGAGACGGGACTGCGTCCCGACCGGGTGGAGGTGGTGCCGCGGGGTACGCTGCCCAAGACCCCGAGCGGCAAGCTCCAGCGGCGCCACGTGGTGGACGCGCTCGTCGGCGGCACGCTGCCGACGAGCCACTGACGACGGCACCGGCCCCGCGGCGGTGAAGCCCGCCGCGGGGTCACGCAGCGGGCCGGCCGGGCGGCGGGGAGCCGCCCAGCCGGCCGAGCAGCATGTCGTCGGCGTACGGGCCGTAGAGGCCGACGACGGTGTCCAGCTCCATTCCGGCCAGCGGATCGATGGGCACCACGTAGCGCCCGGTGACCAGCCCGACGAGCAGCGAGGCGACCAGCGCGGCGCGCAACTCCGGGTCCGGGGCCGGGATGCGGCGGGCCAGGGGCAGCAGCAACTCGCCGCCGGCGACCTCGCGGAAGAGCTGCGACGCCTCGGGGTGCTCCATCGCGGAGCGGAAGACCACGAGCAGCGAGGAGCGGGTGGCGGCGTCCTCCCAGCGGGTGAGGAAGCCGCGCAGCAGCCGGCTGCCGGGCCCGCCGGGGCAGGTGCCGTCCGCGGCGGGGTCGTCGGTGCTGTCGGTGTCGGCGACCTCGTCGAGCAGCCGGGGCAGCTCGGGCAGCAACTCCTCGGCGCGCATCGTCTCGCGGATCACCGTGGAGAACACGTTCTCCTTGCTGCCGTAGTGGTACATCACCAGCGCCGGGTCCACCCCGGCGCGTTCGGCGATCGCCCGCACGGTGGTGCCGCGGTAGCCGTGGCGGGC
>NZ_JACBXC010000626.1 GCF_013870535.1 Streptomyces phytophilus
AGCAGGCCCCCTCCGGCGACGCCGCCGGCTTCAGCTACTTCTCCCGGCCGCCGCAGCAGCCGCAGCCCCCCTCGCAGGCTCCCGGCGGCGGTTCCCGGGAGGCGTCCGGTTCCGGGGGCGGGCACCGCTCCGGCCCCGACGAGCCCGGGGACGCCGGTACCGACCTCGCCGACGTCGTCGGGCCCGAGGTCCTCGCCGAGGCCGGTGGCGACGGCGCCTCCGGCGGCGCTGCCTCCTCCGGCGACTCGGGCGACTCCGACGATCCCGACGACGACCCGCACGGCCCCGTCGGGCGCGTCATCGACCTGGAGCAGGCGAGCTGACCTTCCGCTACTTGTCGATGTCCCCGACCACGAAGAACATCGACCCCAAGATCGCCACCATGTCCGCCACCAGCGTCCCCGGCAGAAGCTCGGTCAGCGCCTGGATGTTGTTGTACGACGCGGAGCGCAGCTTCAGCCGGTACGGCGTCTTCTCGCCCTTCGACACCAGGTAGTAGCCGTTCAGCCCCAGCGGGTTCTCCGTCCAGGCGTACGTCTCCCCCTCCGGCGCCTTCAGCACCTTGGGCAGCCGCTGGTTCACCGGCCCCGGCGGCAGCTCCGCCAGCCGGTCCAGGCAGGCTTCGGCGAGTTCGAGGGAGTTGTACGTCTGCGCGAGCAGCACCTCGAAGCGGGCCAGGCAGTCGCCCTCCTCGCGGGTCACGACGCGCAGCGTGCCGCCCAACTCCCCGTACGCCAGATACGGCTCGTCGCGCCGCAGGTCGAAGTCCACCCCCGAGGCGCGCCCGAGAGGCCCGCTCACGCCGTACGCGTGGACGGTCCGCGGCGGCAGTACGCCCACGCCGCGCGTGCGGCCGCGGAAGATCTCGTTGCCCAGCACGAGGCGGTCGAAGACGTCCATCCGCGCGCGCGTGGCGCGTACGGCCGCGCGTGCGCGGTCCGTCCAGCCGGCGGGGAGTTCCTCCTTGAGGCCGCCGACGCGGTTGAACATGTAGTGCATCCGCCCGCCGGAGACCTCCTCCATGACGGCCTGGAGGTCCTCGCGCTCGCGGAAGGCGTAGAAGATCGGGGTGATGCCGCCGAGTTCGAGGGGATACGAGCCGAGGAACATCAGATGGTTGAGCACCCGGTTCAGCTCGGCGAGCAGCGTACGCAGCCACACCGCCCGCTCCGGCACCTCCATGCCGAGCATCCGCTCGACGGCCAGGACCACGCCCAGCTCGTTGGAGAAGGCCGACAGCCAGTCGTGGCGGTTGGCCAGGACGATGATCTGGCGGTAGTCGCGGGCTTCGAAGAGCTTCTCCGCGCCGCGGTGCATGTAGCCGACGACCGGCTCCGCGGTGACGATGCGCTCGCCGTCGAGGACCAGGCGCAGGCGCAGCACGCCGTGGGTCGAGGGGTGCTGCGGGCCGATGTTGAGCACCATGTCGGTCTGCTCGGCCGCGCCTCCGATGCCGACCGTCAGCGGGGCGGTGCGGGCGGCGGGCGCGGCGTCTCCGGGGGGCGCGGCAGTCATGCCGCCGAGCCTAGCCGCCGTACGGGTACGGGCCCTAGGGTCTGTCGTTTGGGTCTTGTCGGATCAGGGAGCGGCGGCTGGTGCCGTGCATCGCAAGGCGGAGGAGGGAGGCGACGCGGAGCGTCGTTGACCGACGACAACGCCGCGAGGTGTGGTGCCAGCCGCCGCGATCAGGCCGGCGCGCAGCAGGGCGCGTTGCGTACGGGAGGGGAATCGGGAGGCGTGCTGGCCCATGGTCACCACCAGTGAGGAATCGACACGTTCGCGGTCATGCTTCCACAAACTTCATGATTCCCGGAAATTCTCCCAAGAGCCTCACCGTGCGCATCCGCCTCGGCTGTTTTGTGAATACGCTGTGACCTCCGGTTATCCGGTTGCCGGGACGCTCCGAACCCCGTAAGCATGGGCCGATGCCGCAACTGACCACCCCCCATGTTCGATTCCGCGCCTCGTTCGCCGGGGCGATGAAGGAGTTCGAGGCCGAGGGCAGGGGCGCGGTCGGCGACGACACGTCCATCGGCCAGGACCTCCGCCGCTGGCGCCGGCGCTGGCACGACCCCGCGGTCTTCGCCTCGTACGTCGCGGGGCTGCGCGCCGAGGCCGACGAGACGATCCCGATGATCCGCCCGGGCTGGGTGCACTGCACCACCCTCTGGTACGTGGACGGGGACGACTACCTCGGCCGGATCGCCATCCGGCACTCGCTCACCGGCTGGCTCCGCGAGCAGGGCGGCCATATCGGCTACGACGTCCGTCCATCCGCCCGCAGACGCGGCCACGCCACCGCTATGCTGCGCGACGCGCTGCCCGTCGCCCGCGGTCTGGGGCTGACCGAGGTGCTGGTGACCTGCGACCACGACAACGTCGGATCGCGGAAGGTCATCGAGGCCAGCGGGGGCGTGTTCGAGGACCGGCGCGGTCTGAAGCTGCGGTACTGGGTCGCCACGGGGGCGGCGCGGGCGTAGCGGCGCACGGGGCGCGTCCGCGCGGGCGGACGAGGGGATGAGGGCTGTGGCCCAGGAGCGGGAACGGAACCGCGAACGGAGCCGGGAACGGCACGGACCGAAGGCGCCGGGCGGCGACGCGCCCGGCGGGGGCTGCCTCGCCGCCCCGGTCCGCTGGGTGGTGCTGATCCTCGTGCTGCCGGTCCGGGCGGTGTGGGACGTGCTCGTGGCCGCCCTGAAGGGGCTCGGCAAGGGACTTCTGTGGCTGGCGGAGCGCCTGGTGGCCCGACCGGCCGGTGGTCCTGAACGCTCGTGAACGGCCCTGTACGGTCCTGAACGGCCCCGCAAGCGGTCCCGGGTGGTCCGAGCGGGCGGAGCGAGAGGTTCCGCCCGCCCGGATCCTGACGTTCCGTGCGCGTGAACCCGGGGGGTTTACCGCAGTGTTCAGAGTTACGTCCCGATTCGTTCCATCCTCGGACAGGGCGGGTACAGGACGAAGGTCACACCCCACCGCAAAGCGGTGGTGAGCGCCGCCTCCGCATGATGGGATGATCGACGTGACTCAGCCTGCTTACCTGCGATTCCCGCACCTGCACGGCGACTTGATCACCTTCACGGCGGAGGACGACGTCTGGGCCGCGCCCCTCGACGGCGGCCGCGCCTGGCGGGTGAGCGCCGACAACATGCCGGTGGACCACCCCCGGATAGCCCCCGACGGCGCGCGCATCGCCTGGACCTCCACCCGCGACGGCGCCCCCGAGGTCCTCACCGCGCCCGTCGACGGCGGCGCGCCCGAGCGCCTGACGTACTGGGGCAGCGGCAAGACCTCCGTGCGCGGCTGGACGCCCGACGGCGACGTGCTGGCGCTGACCACCCACGGCCAGTACTCGCTGCGCCGCACCTGGGCGCACGCCGTGCCTCTCGGCGGCGGGCCCGCGCTCACGCTGCCGTTCGGACCCGTCGGCAACGTCGCGTACGGGCCGGAGGGCCGCGTCGCGCTGCAGACCGCGGGCATGGGCCGGGAGGCGGCGTACTGGAAGCGCTACCGC
>NZ_JACBXC010000627.1 GCF_013870535.1 Streptomyces phytophilus
CGCCCCACAGGCCGGAGAACACCAGCAGCGACGCCGACGCGCGCCGCTTCGCCGCGGCGTCGAGCGTGGCGAGGCCGAGCGCGTCGTAGAGCACGCCGGTGTAGATCTGCCCCGCGGGGCGGGTGGGTGCGGTCCGCAGCCGGGCGTTGCGCGCGACCTCGCCGCGCAGGCCGTCGGTGAGGCCCAGCACGTCGGTGGCCTTCTCCTCGTCGGCGGTGCAGAGGCCGACCAGTTCGTCGAGGACGGCTTCGCGGGCGGCGGTGAGGCCGGGCAGGGAGAGCGAGTCGAGCTTCAGTGCGGCTCCGCGCCTGCCCTCGGCCTTGCCCTCGGACGGTGGCAGCAGTACGAGCACGAGTCCTCCCGCGATGACGTTTCCGGTTCCCCCTCCGCCCTCCGGCAGCCTACCCGCGCGGCGCCGGGGGTCCGGACAAGGCGGCGTGCGCGGACCATTGACAAACCCGCGACCTGCCTCAAAACTCTGACTGCCAATCAGCAAGACTTCGACTCTGTTACGCAAACTTACGTTGATTTCTTGCAAGAGAACGGCATGCGCACTCTGTCAGCCCCCCACAGAACAGAGGACACCCATGAAGTGGAAGCAGCTCAGACGGCGCGTGGCCGTCGGGATACCGGCGCTCGGCCTGGTCGCGATCGGGGTCCTGCCCCTCTCCGGCTCGGCCATCGCCGGCGTCGCCCCCGAGGGCGGCAGCACCGGAAGCAGCACCGGCAGCAGCGGCACCGGCCCGGCCGCCGAGGCCGCCGCGGCCGGCGCGGAACTGCCCTACACCGAGTACGAAGCAGAGGCCGGCACGTACGACGGCACCCTGCTGGAGGCCGACGCGAAGCGGACCTTCGGGCACACGAACTTCGCGTCCGAGTCCTCGGGCCGCCAGTCGGTGCGGCTGGAGAACACCGGTCAGTTCGTCGAGTTCACCTCGGCCTCGCCGACCAACTCCATCGTCGTCCGCAACTCCATCCCCGACGCCCCGGGCGGCGGCGGCGCGGAGGCGACGATCAGCCTGTATGCGAACGGCGAGTTCGTCCAGAAGCTGGACCTGTCGTCGAAGCACAGCTGGCTGTACGGCAACACCGACGACCCCGAGGGCCTGACCAACAACCCGCAGACCGACGCCCGCCGGCTCTTCGACGAGTCCCACGCGCTGCTGGAGGAGAGCTACCCGGAGGGCACCACCTTCCGCCTCCAGCGCGACGCCGACGACAGCGCCGCGTTCTACGTCATCGACCTGATCGACCTGGAGCAGGTCGCGCCGCCGAAGGAGAAGCCGGCCGCGTGCACGTCGATCACGGAGTACGGCGCCGTGCCCGACGACGGCACCGACGACACCGAGGCACTCCAGGCGGCCGTCACCGCCGACCAGAACGGCGAGATCGAGTGCGTCTGGGTCCCGCCGGGCCAGTGGCGGCAGGAACAGAAGATCCTCACCGAGGACCTCGCCGGCGGCCAGTACAACCAGGTCGGCATCAGCAACGTCGACATCCGCGGCGCCGGCATGTGGCACTCGCAGTTCTACACCCTGACCCCGCCGCACGAGGCCGGCGGCATCAACCACCCGCACGAGGGCAACTTCGGCTTCGACATCGACAAGCAGACCAAGATCTCCGACCTCGCGATCTTCGGCTCCGGCACCATCCGCGGCGGCGACGGCAACCACGAGGGCGGCGTCGGCCTGAACGGCCGGTTCGGCGTCGGCACGGAGATCTCGAACGTGTGGATCGAGCACGCCAACGTCGGCGTCTGGGTCGGCCGCGACTACTCCAACAGGCCGGAGCTGTGGGGCCCGGCCGACGGGCTGAAGTTCAGCGGGATGCGGATCCGCAACACGTACGCGGACGGCATCAACTTCACCAACGGCACCCGCAACTCCGAGGTCTCCCACTCGTCCTTCCGCACCACCGGCGACGACTCGCTCGCGGTCTGGGCCAGCAAGTACGTGAAGGACCCGGCCACCGACATCGGCCACGACAACGCCTTCCGCAACAACACCATCCAGCTGCCCTGGCGCGCGAACGGCGTCGCCATCTACGGCGGTTACGGCAACACCGTCGAGAACAACCTGATCTCCGACACGGCGAACTACCCGGGCATCATGCTCGCCACCGACCACGACCCGGTGCCGTTCTCGGGCGAGACGGTGCTCTCGGGCAACTCGCTGTACCGCTGCGGCGGCGCGTTCTGGGGCGAGGCGCAGGAGTTCGGCGCGATCACGCTCTTCCCGGCGGGCCAGCCGATCCCGGGCGTGACGATCAAGGACACCGACATCCACGACTCGACGTACGACGGGATCCAGTTCAAGACGGGCGGCGGCGAGATGCCGAACGTGAACATCTCGAACGTGTCGATCGAGAAGTCCAACAACGGCGCCGGCATCCTCGCCATGGGCGGCGCCCGCGGCAGCGCGAACCTCACGAACGTCACCATCACCGACTCGGCCGACGGCGACGTGGTCGTCGAGCCGGGATCGCAGTTCGTGATCAACGGCTGGCCGGGGGCGGAGGACGGCACCCCGGCCCGTAGCAAGAAGGACTGACCGCGGCGGAAACGGGGGGCGGGGCCGGCCGGGACTTCTCGTCCCGGCCGGCCCCGCCGTTGTCGTCCGCCGCGCCTACGGCAACTGGTCGACGTGCGGCCCGACCTTGTCCGACCAGGCGTTGCCGTTGGTGGCATCCCAGTTGGTGGACCAGGTCATCGCGCCGCGCAGGCCGGGGTACGTCTTCTCCGGCGTGAACGAGCCGCAGCCGGTGCCCCGCGTCAGGCAGTCGAGCGCGTCGGTCACCACGCCCGGATCGACGTACCCGCCGCCCGCCGCCTGCGGCGAGGCGGGCGTGCCGAGGCCGACCTGCGAGGGGTCGAGGCCGTTCTCCAACTGGATGCAGGCGAGCGCGGTGAGGAAGTCGACCGTGCCCTGGGAGTAGACCTGGCCGTCGCAGCCCAGCATCGAACCGCTGTTGTAGTACTGCATGTTGACGACGGTGAGGAAGTCCTTGATGTTCAGCGCCGTCTTGAAGTACTCGTTCTCCGGCGACTGCATGTCGATGGTCTGCGGCGCCATCGTCACCACCAGGCCGTCGCCGGCGCCCGCGTGGATCGCCTCCAGAGCCTGCGTCATGTACGTCGAGTCGAGCCCGTTCTCCAGGTCGATGTCGACGCCGTCGAACCCGTACTCCTCCATGAGCGACAGGATGCTGGTGGCGAAGGCGTCCGCGGACGCCGCGTCGTTGACGGCGACCGCGCCGCGCTCGCCGCCGACGGAGACCACGACGGACTTGCCGCTCTCCTGCTTGGCGGCGATGTCCGCCTTGAAGGCGTCCTCGGCGTAGCCGAGCGCGGGGTCGAGGGTGAAGTCGACCTGGCCGGGGGTGCCGGTCGCGTCGGCGAAGGCGACGGCGACGATGTCGTACGCCTCGGGGACGTCGGCGATGGTCTGGACGGTGGCGCCGTTGTCGAAGTTCTGCCAGTAGCCGGTGACGGCGTGCGCGGGCACCG
>NZ_JACBXC010000628.1 GCF_013870535.1 Streptomyces phytophilus
CGGCGAGGCGCTGGCCGACGCCGTCACGGTGGCCAACCCGGCGAGGCTGCTGGACTGGAGCGGCACGCCCTGAACCCGCGGCCCCCCGACCCGCGGCCCCCCGACCCGCGGTCCCTCAGCCCGCGTCGTCCTCCGCGACGGTCTGGAGGATCGCCTCGCCGTACTTCGCGAGCTTGTTCTCGCCGACGCCGCTGACCGACCCCAGCGAGGCGAGGGACCCGGGCCGCTCGGTGGCGATCTGCCGCAGCGTCGCGTCGTGGAAGATCACGTACGCGGGCACCCCCTGCTCCTTCGCGGTCGCACCGCGCCACGCGCGCAGCCGCTCGAAGAGCGACGCCGCCTCCGCGGGCAGGTCGACCGCCTCCGCGCGCTTGGACCCGGACTTCGCCTTCGCGGCCTTCGCCGCCCGCTTGGGTTCGCTGCGCAGCGGCACCTTGCGGCCCCGGTACAGCACCTCGTCGGCTTCCTCGGTGAGCACCAGCGTGCCGTAGTCGCCCTCGACGGCCAGCAGCCCCTTGGCGAGCAACTGCCGTACGACACCGCGCCACTCGTGCTCCGCGAGGTCGTCGCCGACGCCGAAGACGGACAGGGTGTCGTGGTCGTGCTGGATGACCTTGGCCGTCTTGCGGCCCATCAGGATGTCGACGATCTGCCCGGCGCCGAACTTCTGCCGCCGCTCGCGCCGCAGCCGCACCACCGTGGACAGCAGCTTCTGCGCGGCGACCGTGCCGTCCCACGACTCCGGAGGCGTGAGGCACGTGTCGCAGTTGCCGCACGGGGAGCCGCTCTGGCCGAAGTACGCGAGGAGCTGCGAGCGCCGGCAGTCGATGCTCTCGCAGAGCGCGAGCATCGCGTCGAGGTGCGCGCCCGCCCGCCGCCGGTGCGCGTCGTCGCCGTCGGAGCCGTCGATGAGCTTGCGCTGCTGCACCACGTCCTGCAGCCCGTACGCGAGCCAGGCGGTGGACGGCTGCCCGTCGCGGCCGGCGCGGCCGGTCTCCTGGTAGTACCCCTCGACGGACTTGGGCAGGTCGAGATGGGCGACGTAGCGCACGTCGGGCTTGTCGATGCCCATGCCGAACGCGATGGTGGCGACGATCGCCATGCCCTCCTCGCGCAGGAACCGCGACTGGTGCTCGGCGCGGGTCGCCGCCGGCAGGCCCGCGTGGTACGGCAGGGCGTCGATCCCGTTGCGTACGAGGAACTCCGCGGTGTCCTCCACCGACTTGCGCGACAGGCAGTAGACGATGCCCGCGTCGCCCGCGTGCTCGGTGCGCAGCAGCTCCAGGAGCTGCTTCTTCGGCTCCCGCTTGGACACGATGCGGTACTGGATGTTGGGCCGGTCGAAGCTCGCCACGAAGTGCCGCGCCTGCTCCAGCTGCAGCCGGCCCGCGATCTCCGCGTGCGTGGCCTTGGTCGCCGTCGCGGTCAGGGCGATGCGCGGCACGTCCGGCCAGCGCTCGGAGAGCGCGGACAGCGCGAGGTAGTCGGGCCGGAAGTCGTGCCCCCACTGCGAGACGCAGTGCGCCTCGTCGATGGCGAACAGCGCGATGGTCCCGCGGTCGAGCAGCCGCATCGTGGACTCCACCCGCAGCCGCTCGGGCGCCAGGTAGAGCAGGTCGATCTCGCCCGCGACGAACTCCGCCTCCACCATCCGCCGCTCGTCGGGATCCTGGGTGGAGTTCAGGAACCCGGCCCGCACCCCGAGGGCGCGGAGCGCGTCGACCTGGTCCTGCATGAGCGCGATGAGCGGCGAGATCACCACCCCGGTGCCGGGCCGCACCAGCGCCGGAATCTGGTAGCACAGCGACTTGCCGCCGCCGGTGGGCATCAGCACGAGGGCGTCGCCGCCGCCCACGACGTGGTCGATGATCTCCTGCTGACCCTCGCGGAACGACTCGTAGCCGAAGACCTTGCTGAGGACCTGGAGCGCCTCGGTGGAACTCATCCGCCGAGTTTATGCCCCACCACCGACACCCCGCGGGCATACCTCCCGACCGGCCGGGCAGGGCGGCGTCCTCTCGTCGGACGCCTGCCGAGCGCTCCGGAATCCCGCCGGTCCACTTCCGGGTGCCTAGAGGGTGAAGCCGGCGGGGAACGGGTCTTCGGGGTCCAGGAGGTACTGGCCCATGCCCGTGATCCAGGCGCGGCCCGTGACCGTGGGGACCTGCGCGAGCAGGTCGCCGACTTCCGTCTCCGCCTCCAGGCGGCCCGTGAACAGGGTGCCCAGCAGCGACTCGTTGACGAAGTCCGCGCCCAGTGCCAGCTCCCCGCGCGCGTACAGCTGCGCCATCCGCGCCGAGGTGCCCGTGCCGCAGGGCGAGCGGTCGAACCAGCCGGGGTGGATGACCATCGCGTTGCGCGCGTCCGCGGAGCCCCCGGCGGGCGGCGCCGTCAACTGGACGTGCTTGCAGCCGGCGATGCCCGGGTCCGCCGGGTGCACCGGGCGGTTCTGCTCGTTGACCGCGTCCATGATCGCCAGGCCCGCGCCGAGCATCCGCTCCTTCTCCGCCTTCGCGAACGGGATGCCGAGGCTCTCGATCGGCAGGATGGCGTAGAAGTTGCCGCCGAAGGCCATGTCGTACGTGACCCGCCCCAGCCCCGGCACCTCGACCGCCGCGTCCAGTTCCAGCGCGAACGACGGCACGTTGCGGAACGTCACCGACTCCGCCCGCCCCCCCGAGACCGCGACCCGGGCGATCACCAGCCCCGCGGGCGTGTCCAGCCGGACCTCCGTGACCGGCTCCGTGACCGGGACCATCCCGGTCTCCACCAGCACCGAGGCCACGCCGATCGTGCCGTGCCCGCACATCGGCAGCAGGCCGGAGACCTCGATGTACAGCACGCCGTAGTCGGCGTCGGAGCGGGTCGGCGGCTGGAGGATCGCACCGCTCATCGCGGCGTGGCCGCGCGGCTCGTTCACCAGCAGCTGCCGGATGTCGTCCATGTTCTCGGCGAAGTACTCGCGGCGCTCGGCCATGGTGGCGCCCGGCACCACCCCGACGCCGCCGGTGATCACCCGGGTCGGCATCCCCTCGGTGTGCGAGTCGACGGCCGTGAAGTAGCGGGAAGCGCGCACGTCACACCCCCGCCCGGCCGGCGGGGAAGGCTCCGTCGAACGTCTCTTGCGGCATGGCGGTCTCCTTGGTGTGGCGGTGTGGCGCTGTGGCGGCGGTACGGGGGACGGTCACTGCGGTCGCGTCTCCGGACCCGGGTCCGCATCCGGGTCCGGGCCGGCGGGCGGCGGTTCCGCCAGCTCGCCCAGCCGCACCGGCGAGGCGATCGGGCGCCGCGCGAACGCCGCCGCGTCCGGCACGCCCGTCAGACAGGCGACGTTGGGGCCGCACACGCGCCCCTGGCACTGGCCGAGCCCCGCCCTGCTGACCAGCTTCACGGCACGTACCCCGAGCGCGTCGCGCTCCTGCACCGAGCGGTGCAGCTCGCCGTACGCGACCTCCTCGCAGCGGCACACGAGGGTGTCCTCGCGCAGCCACGTACGCCACCC
>NZ_JACBXC010000629.1 GCF_013870535.1 Streptomyces phytophilus
GGCGGTGTCAGCAGTGATGCAGGAGTCCTCATGAAGACGCTCGACGACCTCCTCGGCGAAGGCATCGCCGGCAAGCGGGTCTTCGTCCGCGCGGACCTCAACGTGCCGCTGGACGGCACCACCATCACCGACGACGGCCGCATCCGCGCCGTCGTCCCGACGATCGCCAAGCTGGCCGAGGCCGGCGCGCGGGTGGTCGTCGCCTCCCACCTCGGCCGCCCCAAGGGGGCGCCGGACCCGGCGTTCTCGCTCGCGCCGGTGGCGCGCCGGCTGGGCGAACTGCTCGGGGACTCCGCGAAGAAGACGGAGTTCGCCACGGACACCGTGGGCGAGAGCGCGAAGGCCACCGTCGCCGGGCTCGGCGACGGCGAGGTCACGCTGCTCGAAAACCTGCGGTTCAACCCCGGCGAGACCGCGAAGGACGACGCCGGGCGCGGCGCGTTCGCGGACGAACTGGCCGGGCTCGCCGACGTGTACGTGGGCGACGGCTTCGGCGCCGTCCACCGCAAGCACGCCTCGGTGTACGACCTGCCGGCCCGGCTGCCGCACTACGTCGGCTACCTCATCGCCGCCGAGGTGGGCGTCCTGCGCAAGCTCACCGAGGACGTCGCGCGGCCGTACGCGGTCGTGCTCGGCGGCGCCAAGGTCTCCGACAAGCTCGGGGTCATCGACCACCTGCTGGAGAAGGCCGACCGCATCCTCATCGGCGGCGGCATGGCGTACACCTTCCTCAAGGCCAAGGGGTACGAGGTCGGCTCCAGCCTGCTCCAGGAGGAGCAGGTGCCCGCGGTCCGCGAGTACCTGGCGCGGGCCGAGAAGCTCGGCGTGGAGTTCGTGCTCCCCGTCGACGTGGTCGCCGCCCCGCAGTTCCCGGACGTCAAGGCGCAGGCGCCGACCGACCCCGTGACCGCACCGGCGGACGCCATGCCCGACGACGTGATGGGCCTGGACATCGGCCCGGCGTCCGGCCGGCTCTTCGCATCGAAGATCGCCGACGCCGCCACGGTCTTCTGGAACGGGCCGATGGGCGTGTTCGAGCACCCCGACTACGCCGAAGGCACCCGCGCGGTCGCCCAGGCCCTGGTGGACAGCTCCGCGTTCACCGTCGTCGGCGGCGGTGACAGCGCCGCCGCCGTGCGCATCCTGGGCTTCGACGAGAATGCGTTCGGCCACATCTCGACCGGTGGCGGCGCCAGCCTCGAATACCTTGAGGGCAAGACGCTCCCCGGCCTCGCCGCACTGGAGGACTGACCCGTAACGATGAACGACAAGCCGACCCGTACCCCGTTCATGGCGGGCAACTGGAAGATGAACCTCAACCACCTTGAGGGCATCGCGCACGTCCAGAAGCTCGCCTTCGCGCTCCACGACAAGGACTACGAGGCCGTCGAGGTCGCCGTCCTGCCGCCGTACACCGATCTGCGCTCGGTGCAGACGCTCGTGGACGGCGACAAGTTGAAGATCAGGTACGGCGCCCAGGACATCTCGCCGCACGACTCCGGCGCGTACACGGGCGACGTCTCGGGCCCGATGCTGGCCAAGCTCAACTGCACGTACGTCGTCGTCGGCCACTCCGAGCGGCGGCAGTACCACGGCGAGGACGACGCGCTCGTCAACTCCAAGGTCAAGGCCGCGTTCAAGTACGGCATCACGCCGATCCTGTGCATCGGCGAGGGCCTGGAGGTGCGCAAGGCCGGCGACCAGGTCGCGCACACCCTCGCGCAGCTCGACGGGGCGCTGAAGGACGTCTCCGCGGCGGACGCGGAGAGCGTCGTCATCGCCTACGAGCCCGTGTGGGCCATCGGCACCGGCGAGGTCGCCACCCCGGAGGACGCGCAGGAGGTCTGCGGGGCGATCCGGCAGCGGCTGGCCGAGCTGTACAGCGACGAGGTGGCGGACGCGGTGCGCATCCAGTACGGCGGCTCCGTCAAGAGCGGCAACGTCGCGGCGATCATGGCGCAGCCCGACGTGGACGGCGCGCTGATCGGCGGCGCTTCGCTGGACGCGGACGAGTTCGTCAAGATCGCCCGCTTCCGGGACCAGTGAGGCCCGCGGCCCCGGGCCCCTTCCCCCGATCCGGGGAGTAGGCCCGGGCCGCCTGTTCGTCGTAGGCTGTCGGGGGCCGGTCACGCAGGATGACTGCACCGGCCCCCTGACGTATCCGTCCGTCACCGAGAGAGTTGGAAAAGCCGTGACCGTGGCGTTCTCCATCGCCCTGATCATCTTCAGCGGGCTGCTGATGATGCTCGTCCTCATGCACAAGGGCAAGGGCGGCGGCCTGTCCGACATGTTCGGCGGCGGCATGCAGTCCTCAGTCGGCGGCTCCTCCGTCGCCGAGCGCAACCTCGACCGGATCACCGTGGTCGTCGGCCTGATCTGGTTCGCCATCATCGTCGTGCTGGGCCTGCTGATGAAGTTCGACAGCTGAGCCACCACATCGACCGACGGTACGTAGACTAGGGCGCCCGCGGCGGGGTCGCCGACGATGCCCCGCCGCATTTCACGCAGGGAGTTACGACCGTGGCAAGTGGCAACGCGATCCGTGGAAGCCGGGTCGGCGCCGGGCCGATGGGGGAGGCGGAGCGGGGCGAGTCAGCACCGCGCCTGCGGGTCTCCTTCTGGTGCTCCAACGGGCACGAGACCCGACCCAGCTTCGCCACCGACGCACAGATCCCGGACAGCTGGGACTGCCCGCGCTGTGGTTTCCCGGCGGGCCAGGACCGGGACAACCCACCGGACCCGCCGCGCACCGAGCCGTACAAGACGCACCTCGCGTACGTGCGCGAGCGGCGCAGCGACGCCGACGGCGAGGCCATCCTCGCCGAGGCCCTCGCCAAGCTCCGCGGCGAGATCTGACCCACCCCGGCGCCGAGTTCGCGGGCGGCCACCGGCACTGCGCCGAGCCGCCCCGGCCCCGTCGGCGGCACCCCTTCTTCTCCGGCACAGGCACGTGCACCCGCACCGGCAGCGCGCTGCCGCGCGCGCAGAGCCCCGGCCGCCCGATCTGAGGCGGCGGATAGGGCAACCGACCGAGGTGCCCCGGGTGCCCGCGTACCTACGGTCCCGGCATGCGATCCGAGTCCACCCGCCCGCGGCACACCGCGGCACCCACCTGGCGCGGCGGATTCGGGCGGCTGTGGTCGGCCGCCGTCGTCTCCCGCTTCGGCGACGCCCTGCGGGGCGCCGCGCTGCCGCTGCTCGCCGTCGGGCTGACCGACTCCACGCTGCTCGTCGCGCTCGTCACCGCCTGCGGCTTCCTGCCCTGGCTGCTCTTCGGGCTGATCGGCGGCGCGATCGCCGACCGGGTCGACCAGCGGCGCGCGATGTGGGTCGTGGACGTGCTGCGCGGGCTGCTGATGGCGGCGTTCGCGCTCGCCGTGTGGCTGGACCGGGCCGGCATCGCGCTGCTCCTCGTCCTCGCCTTCGCGCTGACCGCGCTGCAGACCGTCTTCGACAACGCCGCCACCGCCCTGCTCCCCGCCGTCGTGCCCGCCGCC
>NZ_JACBXC010000063.1 GCF_013870535.1 Streptomyces phytophilus
ACGTCGGTGACGAAGCGCGCGTGGCCGGGTGGTACATCCCCGTCGTCGACCCGGTGGGTGAGGACGTAGATCGATACGCCGTCGTGGTGGTCGCCCTGCCAGCGCCCGGCGAGTTCGAAGGTCCGACGCCCGGAGATCACCGCGCCGGTCGCCAGCGCCTCGCGGTAGACCTGCCCGCTGGGGCCGTCGGACTCGCGGTCGTCGAGCCAGTTGAACAGGCGTCCGCCGGCTCGTCCCAGCTCCTGGCCCGGCCGGTCGTCCGGGCCGGCGATGTAGCCGTCGAGCGACATCGACATGTACAGCCGAATCGGATTGCGCATTCCGGCCTCCCTCTCTCCTCCTTGCAGACTCCGGGCAGGGGGGAAACTCATCGCCGGGCGGCCGCGCGCGGTCTGCGGACGACGGGGAGTGGCGGGAGCGTACCGATCGTCCCAGGGGACGGAGGCCGGCCCGCGGCCTCCCGGAGGTCGCGGGCCGTCCGTGCGCTGCCGGGTCAGTCGGCCAGCGGGAGGTACACGCGGTTGCCCGCGTCTGCGAACTCCCGGGACTTCTCCAGCATGCCGCGTTCGATCTCCTCGGCGCTCAGCTCCGTCGAGTCGTCGGAGCCGAAGCGTTCCGTGATGTCCCGGCTGATCTTCATCGAGCAGAATTTCGGGCCGCACATCGAGCAGAAGTGCGCGGTCTTCGCCGGCTCCGCCGGCAGGGTCGCGTCGTGGTACGCGCGGGCCGTGTCCGGGTCCAGGGCCAGGTTGAACTGGTCCTCCCAGCGGAACTCGAAGCGCGCGTCCGACAGGGCGTCGTCCCAGTCCTGGGCGCCCGGGTGGCCCTTGGCGAGGTCCGCGGCGTGGGCGGCGATCTTGTACGTGATGACGCCGGTCTTGACGTCGTCGCGGTCGGGCAGGCCCAGGTGTTCCTTCGGGGTGACGTAGCAGAGCATCGCCGTGCCCCACCAGGCGATCATCGCCGCGCCGATGCCGGAGGTGATGTGGTCGTAGGCGGGCGCGATGTCGGTGGCGAGGGGGCCGAGGGTGTAGAACGGGGCCTCTTCGCAGATCTCCTGCTGCAGGTCCACGTTCTCCTTGATCTTGTGCATGGGGACGTGTCCCGGGCCCTCGATCATGGTCTGTACGCCGTGGGACTTGGCGATCCGGTTCAGCTCGCCGAGGGTGCGCAGCTCCGCGAACTGCGCCTCGTCGTTGGCGTCGGCGATCGAGCCGGGGCGCAGGCCGTCGCCGAGGGAGAACGTCACGTCGTACGCGGCGAGGATCTCGCACAGTTCGTCGAAGTGGGTGTAGAGGAACGACTCGCGGTGGTGGGCGAGGCACCAGGCGGCCATGATGGAGCCGCCGCGGGAGACGATGCCCGTCTTGCGGCGGGCGGTGAGCGGGACGTAGCGCAGCAGGACGCCGGCGTGGACGGTCATGTAGTCGACGCCCTGCTCGCACTGTTCGAGGACGGTGTCCTTGTAGACGTCCCAGGTGAGTTCCTCGGCGCGGCCGTCGACCTTCTCCAGGGCCTGGTAGAGCGGCACGGTGCCGATGGGGACGGGGGAGTTGCGCAGGATCCATTCGCGGGTGGTGTGGATGTTGCGGCCGGTGGACAGGTCCATGACCGTGTCGGCGCCCCAGCGGGTGGCCCACGTCATCTTCTCCACCTCCTCCTCGATGGAGGAGGTGACGGCGGAGTTGCCGATGTTGGCGTTCACCTTCACCAGGAAGTTCTTCCCGATGATCATCGGTTCGGACTCGGGGTGGTTGACGTTGGCGGGGAGTACGGCGCGGCCGGCGGCGATCTCGTCGCGTACGAAGGCGGGCTCGACGCGCTCGCGCAGGGCGACGAACTCCATCTCCGCGGTGATCTCCCCGCGTCCGGCGTACGCGAGTTGCGTGACGGCCGTGCCGCGGGCGCGCCGCGGCTGGCGCGGGCGGCCGGGGAAGACGGCGTCGAGGTTGCGCAGGCCGCCGCGGGGGGTGGTGTGTTTGAGGCCGTCGTCCTCGGGGCGGGGCGGGCGGCCCGGGTACTCCTCGGTATCGCCGCGGGCGATGATCCAGTTGTCGCGCAGCGGGGTGAGCCCGCGGCGTACGTCGGTGTCGGTGGTCGGGTCGGTGTACGGCCCGGACGTGTCGTACAGCGTCACGTCCCGGCCGTTGGTGAGGTGTACGCGCCGCACGGGGACCCTGATGTCGGGCCGTGCGGGGTGCTCGACGTGGTCCTTGTGCCAGCCGATCGCCGCGGAGTCCGCGGAGTCCGCGTTCTCGGTGGCGGGCGTACGTGCATCCGAAACGGTCATGGAGACCCACTCCCTACGCCGGCATTACCCGGTAACAGGTTCGGCGGTCGGCGCAGCCTCGGTCCGTTCCGGATCCGTCAGCGCCCTCTCAGCCCGGTGCTCCGAGCTCCCGCGGTGTGCAGTTCGCCGCCTACGCTAGCCGCCGCACGTCCCGGCGCGGAAGGGGGCCCCGGGGCGGCTCCTGCGATGATCTGGCCGTGACACATTCGCACGGCCACTCCCACGACCACGGCGGCGCCCCGGCCCCGCCCGCCTCGCACCGGCTGCGTACGGTGATCGCCGCGGTGCTCGTCCCGTTCGCCCTGGCGGTGCTCGCCGGGCTGATCGCGCTGTGGCCGGGCGACGAGCCGGCGGGGGAGCGCAGCGGCATCGGCTTCGACCAGGAGCGGCAGCGGGCGAAGGTCACGAAGGTCGAGGAGGGGAAGTGCGCCGACGTGGGCGCGCAGATCCAGGAGCAGGGGCCGCCGGGTGGCGGTGGCGACGCGGACGAGCCGCGGCCCGACGAGGACGCGGTGTGCGAGCAGGCGACGATCGAGGTGACGTCGGGCAAGCACGCGGGGCGCACGTTCACGGAGGTCGTGGCACCGGACGCGTCCCGGCGGTACGACGTGGGGCAGGAACTCGTCGTCTCCTATTCGCCGAAGGCGCCGCGCGAGTTGCAGTACGCCGTCTCCGACGTGGTGCGTACGGTGCCGATGGCGGCGCTGGCGCTGGTGTTCGCGGGCGCGGTGGTCGTCGTGGGGCGGCTGCGGGGGCTGGCGGCGCTCGCGGCGCTGGCGGTGAGCTTCGCGATCCTGATCCTCTTCATCCTGCCGGCGATCCTCGACGGGTCGAACCCGCTGGTGGTGGCGGTGGTCGGCGGCAGTGCCATCATGCTGATCGCGCTCTATCTGTGCCACGGCTTCAACGTGCGTACGTCGGTGGCGGCGCTCGGCACCCTGGCGTCGCTGCTGCTGATCGGGCTGCTGGGCTCGCTGTTCATCGGCTGGTCGGAACTGACGGGGAACACCGACGACTTCACGGGGCTCATCCACACCCAGTACCCGGACATCGACATGAGCGGGCTGCTGCTCGCGGGGGTGCTGATCGGCTCGCTCGGGGTGCTGGACGACGTGACGGTGACGCAGGCGTCCGCGGTGTGGGAGTTGCGGCAGGCGGATCCGTCGGCGCCGTGGCGGAAGCTGTACGCGTCCGCGATGCGGATCGGGCGCGATCACATCGCGTCGGTGGTGAACACCCTGGTCCTGGCGTATGCGGGGGCGGCGCTGCCGCTGCTGCTGCTCTTCACGATCGCCGACCAGGGCGTCGGCACGGTGGCGACGAGCGAGTTCGTCGCGGAGGAGATCGTACGGACCCTCGTGGGCAGTATCGGCCTGGTCGCCTCGGTGCCGCTGACGACGGGCCTCGCGGCGCTCGTCGTCTCGGCCGACCGCCGCCGGGGGACGGGGACGGCGGGGGCGGGGAAGGGGCCGCGGCCGGTGCCTGCGGGACCGGGCGCGGGTGCAGGCCCGGTTCCGGGACCCGGGTCGGAGCCGGGATCCGGGCAAGGGCAGGGGCAGGGGCAGCAGCCGTGGTCAGGGTCCGGTACGGGACCGGGACCGGGGGGAGTCTGGGCGGGCACGGGCTCCGGCGCTGCCGCGGCTCCTCCCGAGGGCCGCTCCCGCCGCCGGGGCGGCGGCGGTCGGCGGCGCCGGAGGTAGCGCCGGAGGCGGGGTGGGGCGGGCGGCTACCAGTCGCTCTTCGACGACGACGCGCTCATGAACTTCCGCACCAGGAAGATGGCACCCGCGATCAGCGCCGCGGCCAGCAGGACCTTGAACAGCAGGCTGATGATGACGCCGACCACCCACATGATCAGGCTGCCGAAGACCACCAGCACGATCGCCGGGATCAGCACCCACGTCACCCACCACGGCAGTCCCGCAGTGATCTCTTTCACGGACACGGTCATTCCTCCTCGGGTACGCCGGGGTTGTCCCGGTGCCTCCGATGCTAGGTCGCCGGGCGGGCGGGCGGGAGTGCCCCCTGCCCCGGTCCACCCCGGAACGAACCCCGAGGCGACCCTGAGGGACTGATTCACGCCTCGGGTGGAGAGAAGACCACCAGAACCCGGAGATCCTCGGTGATGTGGTGGAAACGATGCGGCACGCCCGCCGGTACGTAGACGACGCAGCCCCTGCCGACCTGCAGGGTTTCGTCGCCGACGGTGACGGAGCCGCGACCGCTCATGATCACGTAGACCTCGTCCTGGCTGTGGGGCTGCTGCGGATCGGGCGATCCGGCGTCCAGCGCGTACAGGCCCACCGACATGTTCCGCTCCCGGAGGAACTGGAGGTACGCTCCGTCGTTCGCACGGCGCTCCGCCTCCAGGTCGTCCAGCCGGAATGCCTTCATCGTGCTCTGCCCTCCGCGTCCATGGTGCTCCCGACTACCTCTGGAACGATCACACCCATGAAGACTTTCCTGATCAAAACCCTCGCCAACGCCGCCGCCCTCGCGGTCGCCGTCTGGCTGATCCCCGACATCGGGCTGACCGGTCACGACAACGCCGACAAGGCCGTCACTCTGGTGCTGGTCGCGTTGATCTTCGGCGTCGTGAACTTCATCGTCAAGCCCCTCGTGCAACTCCTGTCGCTGCCGCTGCTGCTGCTGACCCTCGGGCTGTTCACGCTCGTGATCAACGCGCTGATGCTGATGCTCACCTCCTGGATCGCGGACAAGGCGGACCTGAGCTTCCACGTGGACGGCTTCTGGACCGCGGTGCTCGGCGGACTGGTGATCAGCATCGTGTCGTGGGCGACGAGCATGGCGCTCGACCGGGACTGACGCCTGCGACCGCGGTACGGGCCGGAGCACCGGAGCACCGCGGCCGCGGCCGGCGGGCCGCCGTCCCGCCACCGGCGCGGAGCGGCGGACTCCGGAACATCAGGAACCGGCCACCGGCACCGGGCGCCACCGCCCCGGCTGAGGCAGGATGGAGCGCATGCGAACGAGCGACCGCCCCCTCCCCCCGCCTTTCCGCGTCTGCTTCGTCTGCACCGGCAACATCTGCCGCTCGCCGATGGCCGAGGCCGTCTTCCGCGCCCGTGTCGCGGAGGCGGGGCTCGACGGCGAGATCGAGGTGGACAGCGCCGGCACCGACGGCAAGTACTCCTGCCTGCGCACCACCGCCGCCGGCTGCGTCATCGCCGAGCAGGCCGGGGCCGGCGAGATCGGCGCCATCTGGTTCACCCGCGACGAGGGCGACGTCACCAGGACCGGCCGCATCACCATCGAACTCGACGGCGAGAAGGTCGTCGACGCCCCGCTGCAGGACCTGGTCGACGGCAAGCTCGGCGCCCCCTTCGTCAGCCCGCTGGTCGCCAACGCCGACCAGACGTCCGGCGGCGTCGTCATCGAGGTGCCGATGCCGTACCGCGAGTCGATGCGCATCACCACCGAGCACAACCCGCTCTTCCACCACGTCTCGTACCGCACCTTCGCCGACGTCGAAGGCGTCACCGCCTTCGACCCGGACGACCCCGCCGGCGACGGTGCGGTACGTGAAGCCGCGCAGCGAGACCGACGAGGGCCGGGCGTACGGCGCGGGCGGCGGCAGCGAGTTCACCGTCGCCGTCGACCCCGCGAACGAGGGCGTCCGGCTCACCCGCCGCTACGACCCGATCATCGCCAACCAGGTCGCCGCGGTGTACGTCGACGGCCGCGAGGCCGGCACCTGGGGTCCGACACCGCAGGCCGGCGGGGGGCTGTGGGCCGAGGAGAGCGTGGAGCTGCCCGCCGAACTGACCGCCGGGAAGTCGGAGATCACCGTACGCAACGCCTTCGTCTCCTCCGACCTCGACGTCAACGAGTTCACCTACTGGGCCGACAGCCGCGTCGGCGGCGAGACGCGCCGCACCGACACGATGGACGTCGGCGACGCGGCGAGCGAGACCGCCCACGGCTACGCCATCACCTCGCCGAACTGGGAGGGCGTGCGCACGTACGACTACCCCCTCGGCGACGACCAGCGCGCCGAACTCGCCGCGGCCCAGGACGTCCTTCAGGGCCTGCGGCTGCGCGCGACCTTCGACGGCGAGCGCACGGTGGACGCCCCGCTCGGCGAGTTCTTCGGCTCCGGCAACGCGACCGCGCCCGTACGGGCCCTGATGTACGGCATCGACGCCGAGGCCGCGGGCGGGCCCGTACTCACCTCGTGGTGGCCCATGCCGTTCGCGCGGAACGCGAAGGTCGAGCTGTACAACGGCTCAGCAACGGCGATCACGGCGGGCACCGCCGAGGTCACCGCCGCCGCGTCCCGCACCCACGCCGAGGCCGTCGCCTCCGGCGACGCGGGCCGCTTCCGCGCCACCTCCCACGCCGGGCCGACGGAGCCGGGGGAGAGCTGGGACTTCCTGGCCACGGGCGGCACCGGCAAGTTCACCGGCGTCACCCACACCATGACCGGCGAGCTGAACCGCAACTACCTGGAGGGCGACGAGCGCGTCTTCGTCGACGGCTCCCGCACCCCGCAGCTCCACGGCACCGGCACCGAGGACTTCTACCAGAGCGGGTGGTACTTCAACCGCGGCACCTACACCCAGCCCTTCAACGGCAACCCCACCCACCTGGGCGGGCTGACCGGCTGCGCGGCGGAGCGGGACTGCACGGGCACGTACCGGCTGATGATCCACGACGCGGTGCCGTTCACACAGTCGATCGACTTCGACATCGAGCACGGCTTCGTCAACGACAAGGAGGCGGACTACTCGACGACCGCGTACTGGTACGGCGAGAAGAAGCCGACCGGCACGCGGACCGACACCCTGGACGTGGGCGACGCGCGCAGCGAGAAGGCCCACGCCTACACCTCGGACGCCCCCGGCGACGTCACCTCTTTGGACTCCGTCTTCGACGGCGACGCGCAGCACCCGCGGCAGCTCACGGCGGACACCCGCGCCACGACGGCACCGGTCAGCTTCACTCTGCGCGTCGACCGCCGCAACGAGGGCGTGGAACTGCGCCGCACCAGCGACCAGGCGCGGCCGTACCAGCGCGTGGCGGTGTCGGTCGACGGGGAGCGACTGCCGGACTGGCTCCAGCCGCTGGGCAACACCGAACGCCGGTGGCTGGACGACACGTACCAGATCCCGGCGGGCGCGACGGCGGGCAAACGCGAGATCACGGTGACGCTGACCCCGGCGGCGGACGCCCCGCCGTGGTCGGCGGAGTCGTACGAGGCCCACACCCTGGGAGGCTGACCGGGACCGGGCGGAACCCCGCCCCGCAGGGACGTCAGGTACCTGCGGGGCGGGGGGTTCGGGGAGTCATTCGTACTGGGCGAGGACGGTGCGGGCGACGGATTCCGCCGCGGCGCGGCGGTCGGGGGCCGGGCCGGGGGACACGTACCAGACCCTGACGAGGAGGTTCCCCTTGCGGACGTAGAGGTTGGTGTCGTCCGTCTCCGTGTGCACGAGAGCCTTCCCGCCCAGCCCGTCCAGCGGCTCGCTGCCGAACGCGACCTGGTCGAGCGCGTACACCGCCTCCGCCTCCCCGCCACGGCCCCGGAGCGCGCTGGGAGCGAACGCCGCGGCCTCCACGAAGAGCCGGCTCCCCGGGTCGTCGCCGTCGCCGCGCCAGTGGCACCTGCGGATCTGGTCGCCCGCCGGTGACTCGGCCGACGGTTCGGTGCCCGGCATGAGCCGCGCCCCCTGGGCACGCAGCGCCTCGCACAGCGGCTTCGCCTGCCGTACGTCGCCGGCGGCGGGCTCCGGTGGCTCGGGCAGTCCGCCGTCGTCCAGCGGTACGCCGGCGGCGTCCAGGACGTCCCGGGCCGCCGCCAGAACGGCGGCGTCCGCGGCGGCCGGCGGCACGGTGGCGGCATCGTCGAACCTGTTCGCCGTACCGGCCTCGACCCGCACCACGACGTTGCGCTGGCGCACGAGGAGCTTGTGGGTGGTCGGTCCGCCTCGGTAGGTGACCGCGCCGTCGCCGAGTCCCGGCACCTTCCGCAGGCTCTCGGCCGCGCCGGCGCCGAGTCTCCTCACGTCGTCGGGAGGGAAGTCGGACGCCGCGGCCTGCGCCGCGGTCACGTCGTCCTCCCGGTCCGGGGTGTACGCCCGCACGCCGACGGTCAGCGTCTGCCCGGTCCCCGAAGCCCGGTCCGACGCCCAGTGGCAGACCTCTCCCCTCGCCGGTGCGATGCGCAGCAGCGCCAGGGTGTCGGCGGAGACGCCGCTGCACGCCTCTTCAGCGGTCTCCGGCCTGACATCCCCCTCCCGCCAGCCGTCCGGGCCGGACGAGCACCCCGCCGCACCGAGCAGCGCCGCGCCGGCGCACAGCGCGGCGACGCCCCGTCGCAATCCCCGTCGTCCCATCGCCCGTCCCCCCGTGGATGTCGTCCGCCGTGGACCCCGGACGGCGAGCGTAGCGGCCGGTGCCGGTGGTCGGCGGGGTCGTTACGCGGCTGTCGAGCGGTACGTTACGGAGGCGGAGATTCCGGGTTACGAGCCCGCCCTCCGTTTGTTCCAGATGTCGAAGCCCACCGCCGCCAGCAGCACCAGCCCCTTGATGACCTGCTGGTAGTCCGTGCCCAGGCCGACCAGCGACATGCCGTTGTTGAGCACCCCCAGCACCAGGCCCCCGATGACCGCGCCGAACACCGTGCCGATGCCGCCGCTCATCGACGCGCCGCCGATGAACGCCGCCGCGATCGCCTCCAGTTCGAACATCTCGCCGGCCTTCGGGACGCCCGCGTTCAGGCGGGCCGCGTAGACGCAGCCCGCGAGGGCGGAGAGGACGCCCATGTTGACGAAGACCAGGAACGTGACCCGCTTGTCCTTCACGCCGGACAGGGTCGCCGCCGCCCTGTTGCCGCCCAGGGCGTAGACGTGGCGGCCGACGACGACGTTGCGCATCACGTAGCCCAGGAGGACCAGCAGGCCCGCCATGATCAGCAGGACCACCGGGATGCCCCGGTAGCTGGCCAGCATCAGGGTGGCGACGACCACCGCGGCGACGATGAACGCGCACTTGCCCACCCACAGGGGGTACGGCAGCACGTCCAGTTCGTACGACAGCTGGCGGCGGCGGTCCCGCCACTCCTGCCACAGCAGGAACAGGCCGACGCACACGCCCAGCAGCAGCGTCAGGTTGTGGTAGTTCGTGTCCGGGCCGGTTTCCGGGAGGAAGCCCTGGGCGATGTTCTGGAAGCCCTTCGGGAACGGGGACAGCGACCGGCCTTCCAGCACGATCTGCGTGAGGCCGCGGAAGACCAGCATCCCCGCCAGTGTCACGATGAACGACGGGATGCCGACGTACGCGATCCAGAAGCCCTGCCACGCCCCTGCCGCCGCGCCGATCAGCAGCGAGCACGCCAGCGCCAGCGGCCACGGGAAGTCGTGGTCGACCATCATCACCGCGGCCATGGCGCTGACGAAGGCGACCAGCGAGCCGACCGACAGGTCGATGTGGCCCGCGATGATGACGATCATCATGCCCATGGCCAGGATCAGGATGTAGCTGTTCTGCTGGACGATGTTGGAGACGTTGCGCGGGAGCAGCAGGGTGCCGTCGCTCCATATCTGGAACAGCACGACGATCAGGCCGAGCGCGACGAGCATCCCGTACTGCCGCACGTTGCTGCGCATGGCGTTCAGCAGCGCGGTGGCGAGCGCCCCGCCGCGTCCGCCGCCCGGCGGCGCGGCCGGCGCCGGGTCGGGCTTGTCCGTGGTCACCGGGCTCATCCGTCGTTCCTTACGTGCGTGGTCATGTGGCGCATGAGGACTTCCTGCGTGGCCTTCGCCCGCGGTACCTCGCCGGTCAGGCGGCCCGCGGCCATGGTGTAGATCCGGTCGCACATGCCCAGCAGCTCCGGCAGTTCCGAGGAGATGAGGACCACCGCCTTGCCGCGCGCGGCCAGCCGGCCGATGACGGTGTAGACCTCGTACTTGGCGCCGACGTCGATGCCGCGGGTGGGCTCGTCCAGGAGCAGCACCTCGGGGTCGGCGTGGATCCACTTGCCGAGGACGACCTTCTGCTGGTTGCCGCCGCTGAGGCGGCCCACGGTCTCCAGGACCGTGGGGGTCTTGATGTTCAGCGACGTGCGGTAGCCCTCGGCGACCCGGCGCTCCTCGTGCGCGTCGACGGTGCCGCGGCGGCGGAGCTTGGGGAGGGAGGGGAGGGTGATGTTGCGCATGACGTTGTCGATGAGGTTGAGGCCGTACGTCTTGCGGTCCTCGGTGACGTACGCGATGCCGTGCCGCACCGCGTCCGGCACGGTGCGCACGTCGGCCTCCCTGCCGTCGACCCGGACGACCCCCGCCTCGTACCTGCCGTAGGAGCGGCCGAAGACGCTCATCGCCAGCTCCGTGCGGCCGGCGCCCATGAGGCCCGCGATGCCGACGATCTCGCCGCGGCGCACCTCGATGGAGACGTCGTCGACGACCTTGCGTTCGTGGTCGATCGGGTGGCGTACGGTCCAGCCCTCGACGGCCAGCGCGACCGTGCCGGCGTCGGGGCCGCGGTAGGCGGTGCGGGCGGGGAAGCGGTGGTCGAGGTCGCGGCCGACCATGGCGCGGATGATGCGGTCCTCCGAGAGCCCCCCGTCCCCGTCCCCGTCCCCGTCCCCGGTCCCGCCTCCGGGGCGTACCGCCAGCGTCTCGATCGTGCGGCCGTCGCGCAGGATCGTCACCCGGTCGGCGACCTGCCGGATCTCGTTGAGCTTGTGCGAGATGAGGATGCACGCGATGCCGTGGTCCCGGAACTCCCGGATGAGGTCCAGCAGTTTGCGGCTGTCCTCGTCGTTGAGGGCCGCGGTCGGCTCGTCGAGGATGAGGAGCTTCACCTCCTTCGACAGCGCCTTGGCGATCTCCACCAGCTGCTGCTTGCCCACGCCGATGTCCGCGACCCGCGTCTGCGGCTTCTCCGCGCCGAGCCCGACGCGCGCCAGCAGCGCGGCGGCGGCGCGCAGCGTCTCGTTCCAGGAGACGACCTTCAGCCGCCGGCTCGCCCGCTCGTTGCCGAGGAAGATGTTCTCGGCGATCGACAGGTACGGCACGAGGGCCAGCTCCTGGTGGATGATGACGATGCCGCGCGCCTCGCTGGCCCGGATGTCCCGGAACGCGCACGGCTCGCCCTCGAAGAGGATCTCGCCCGCGTAGCTGCCGTGCGGGTGGACGCCGCTGAGGACCTTCATCAGCGTCGACTTGCCGGCGCCGTTCTCGCCGCAGACGGCGTGGATCTCGCCGGGCGCGACGGTCAGGCCGACGTCGGCGAGCGCGGTGACACCGGGGAAGGTCTTGGTGATCGAGCGCATTTCGAGGACCGGAGCGGTCACTTGAGGTCCCCGGCCTTGTAGAAGCCCTCCTCGACCAGCAGGTCGGTGTTGGTCCTGTCGATGCTGACCGGGTCCAGCAGGAACGACGGGACGACCTTGACGCCGTTGTCGTACGTCTCGGTGTCGTTGACCTCGGGCTTGCCGCCGGTGAGCACGGCGTCGGTCATCTGCACGGCCTGCTTGGCGAGCTTGCGCATGTCCTTGTAGACGGTCTGGGTCTGCTCGCCGGCGATGATGGACTTCACCGACGCCAGCTCGGCGTCCTGCCCGGTGACCACCGGCAGTTCCTTGCCGCCGCTGCCGTAGCCCGCGCTCTTCAGCGCGGAGAGCACGCCGATGGAGATGCCGTCGTACGGAGAGAGGACGGCGTCGACGGTGGTCCCGCCGCCGTAGTTGCCGCTGAGCAGGTCGTCCATGCGCTTCTGCGCGGTGCCGCCGTCCCAGCGCAGGGTGGTGATCTGGTTCATCTCCGTCTGGCCGGACTGCACGGTGAGCTGACCGGAGTCCAGGTAGGGCTGGAGGACGGACATGGCGCCGTTGAAGAAGTACCGGGTGTTGTTGTCGTCGGGGGAGCCGGCGAAGAGCTCGATGTTGAACTTCTCGCCCTTGTCCTCCGCCAGCTTCAGGGCGTCCACGATGTACTGGCCCTGCAGCTTGCCCACCCGCTCGTTGTCGAACGAGGCGTAGTAGTCGACGTTCTCCGTCTGGAGGATCAGTCGGTCGTACGCGATGACGGGGATGTCCGCCTCCTTCGCGTCGGCCAGCACCTCCGTCAGCGAGGTGTTGTCGATCGCCGCCACGACGAGCGCGTCGACGCCCTTGGTGATCATGTTGTCGATCTGCGCGACCTGGTTCTCGACCTTGTCCTCGCCGAACTGCAGGTCGGTCTCGTAGCCGGCCGCCTCGAACTCCTCGACGATGTTCTCGCCGTCGGCTATCCAGCGCTCCGAGGACTTGGTGGGCATCGCGATGCCGATGGTGCCGCCTTCCGCGGAGTCCTTCTTCTCCTCGCTGCCGCCCTCGCTGTCCTGGCCGCAGGCGGCGAGGGCGAGGGCGAGAGCGGCTACGGCGGCGGCGGTGCGCAGGTGTGCGGCTCGGGGGGTGCGCATGGTGGTCAGATCCCTTCGGGTACGGAGGCGGGGGAGTGGGCAGCGGGGAACCGGCGCAGGTCGCCGGGCAGCCGGGACCCGGGCGGCGACATGCCGCCGCCCGCGCCGAGCCGGTCGAGGAGGTCCAGGACCAGCCGCCCGCGGCGCACCCGTTCGCGCGCGGTGGCGATCACCGTCTCGCGCATGTGGGCGCCGTACGGGTAGATCCCGGGGGCCTTGGACAGGCCGAACTTCAGGTACAGCGGCGCCCCGCGCCGGATCAGCTCGGCGGCGTCGTACATCCGCACGAAGCCGCCGAGGTCGTCGGGCGCCTCCACGTACAGGTCCATCGGCGCCGCGCTGACCCGGCGGATCTCGGTGAGCTGCTGGAGCGACAGGTCCGAGGGGATGTTGAGCGAGTCGGCGCCGAGCCGTTCCCACACCGCGTACGCGGCGGGGTTCACCGGGCCGACGAGCGCGGAGACCTTGAACGTGGTGTGCGCGGGCAACTCGCCCAGCTCGCGCAGCCCGTGCAGCAGCCACAGCACGCCCTCGTCCGCGACGAGCAGGCACCTCACACCCAGCCGGGCGGCGCG
>NZ_JACBXC010000630.1 GCF_013870535.1 Streptomyces phytophilus
GCTGCAACTGCTGCTGGCGGGCCTGGCGGTCGGCTACCTGCCGCTGACGCTCACCCCCGGCACGGTCCCGATGACGCTGCTCTCCGGTGTCGCGGGCCTGTTCCTGGCCCCGGCGCTCGCCTGCTCCTTCGTCGTCGTCGACCGGCACGCGCCGCGCGGTACGGCCACGGAGGCGTTCTCCTGGCTGGTGACGACCTTCGGTTTCGGCGCCGCGGCCGGCACGGCGATCAGCGGCCCGGCCGTCGAGCACGGCGGCGAGACCGGCGGCTTCGCGGTCGTCGGAGCGGGCGGTGCGGCGGCGCTGCTGGTGCTGACCGGCTTCGTCCGGGTTCTGGCGCGGACCGGCCCGCCGGCCCGGCCGGTCGAAAAAGATCGAATCGGCGGAGCTGCACCCGGTTTCGAAACAGAGCGACAGGCGTAATGTTCAGTCATGGACCGCCGCATTTTCGGGCTTGAGAACGAGTACGGCGTCACGTGCACGTTCCGGGGGCAGCGCCGCCTGTCCCCGGACGAGGTGGCGCGCTACCTCTTCCGCCGGGTCGTCTCCTGGGGCCGCAGCAGCAATGTCTTCCTGCGTAACGGCGCACGCCTGTACCTGGACGTCGGCTCGCACCCCGAATACGCAACTCCCGAGTGTGACAACGTCATCGAGCTGGTCACCCACGACAAGGCCGGCGAGCGCATCCTTGAGGGCCTCCTCGTGGACGCGGAGCGCCGCCTGCACGAGGAGGGCATCGCCGGCGACGTCTACCTCTTCAAGAACAACACCGACTCCGCCGGCAACTCCTACGGCTGCCACGAGAACTACCTGGTGGCCAGGCACGGCGAGTTCTCCCGGCTCGCCGACATCCTCATCCCGTTCCTCGTCACCAGGCAGCTCATCTGCGGCGCCGGCAAGGTGCTGCAGACGCCGCGCGGCGCCGTCTACTGCGTCAGCCAGCGCGCGGAGCACATCTGGGAGGGCGTCAGCTCCGCCACGACGCGCTCCCGGCCGATCATCAACACCCGCGACGAGCCGCACGCCGACGCCGAGCGCTACCGCCGGCTGCACGTCATCGTCGGCGACTCCAACATGTCCGAGACGACCATGCTGCTCAAGGTCGGGGCCACCGACCTGGTGCTGCGCATGATCGAGGCCGGCACCGTGATGCGCGACCTGACCCTGGAGAACCCGATCCGGGCCATCCGCGAGGTCAGCCACGACATGACCGGGCAGCGCAAGGTGCGGCTCGCCAGCGGGCGCGAGGCGTCCGCGCTGGAGGTCCAGCAGGAGTACTACGAGAAGGCCGTGGACTTCGTGGACCGCCGGGGCATCCGCACCGGTGTCGTCGAGCGCGTCCTGGAGCTGTGGGGCCGCACCCTGGAGGCGATCCGCTCCCAGGACCTCGCCAAGGTCGGCACCGAGATCGACTGGGTGATGAAGCACCAGCTCATCGAGCGCTACCGGGCGAAGAACAACATCACCCTCTCGCACCCCCGGATCGCGCAGATAGACCTCGCCTACCACGACATCCACCGCCGCCGCGGGCTGTACTACCTGCTGGAGAAGCGGGGCCAGGCCGCCCGGGTCTGCAACGACCTGAAGATCTTCGAGGCCAAGTCGGTCCCGCCGCAGACCACCCGCGCCAGGCTGCGCGGCGACTTCATCCGCCGGGCGCAGGAGCAGCGCCGCGACTTCACGGTGGACTGGGTGCACCTGAAGCTGAACGACCAGGCGCAGCGGACCGTGCTGTGCAAGGACCCGTTCCGCTCCGTGGACGACCGGGTGGAAAAGCTGATCGCCGGAATGTAGGCGGGGCACGCGATGGGGACGGGACCGATGTGATGACGGGGATCCGGGCGCGAAGGCCGTAGAGTGGCCGAAGCTGCCCGGACCCCCTACACGAGTTGGACCCATGACACATCGCAAACTGACCCGCATGGGGGCGGCGCTCGTCGTGCCCGCCCTGCTGTTCGCCGCGGCCTGTGGCTCCGAGGACTCCTCCGACTCCGACAACGGGGGCAAGGCCGCCGCCGTGACCAAGGTCACGGGTGCCTTCGGCAAGGAGCCGAAGTTCGACGTACCGGACGACGCCAAGGCGTCCGACGAGCCGGTCGTCAAGGTCCTCAGCGAGGGCGACGGCGCCAAGGTCGGCAAGGGCGACCAGGTCCGGCTGGACTTCGCCGGCAAGACCATGAAGGACGACCAGGACCTGGGCAGCACCTGGGCCGCGCAGGCCGCGGGGGGCGGCGGCCGGCAGGGCGCGGGCGCCGTGCACCAGCAGCTCATGGGCAAGGTCGGCGAGCCGAACCAGTCGCTGCCGCCGGACGTCCTCGACTCCGTCGAGGGCCACACGGTGGGCAGCCGGCTGCTGGTCGAGGGCACCGCGGGCGCGCTCGTCGGCGAGAGCCTCAACCCCGAGTCGGGCATCAAGAAGAACGACGGCCTGGTCTGGGTCATCGACGTCGCCGGCGCCGGGAAGGTCGACCCCAAGGCCGAGCTGAAGGGCGAGTCCGCCGAGCCGCGGGACGGCATGCCGGAGATCGAGATCCCCGCGGGCAAGGCCGCGAAGATCACCATCCCGGACGGCGCGGACGCCCCGAAGGAGCTGGAGGAGCAGGTCCTCATCAAGGGCAAGGGCGCCGAGGTCGAGGCCGGCCAGGGGCTCGTCGCCCAGTACACCGGCTACGCCTGGGAGGACGGCAAGAAGTTCGACGCCTCCTGGGACAACGCCGGCGCGGCCACCTTCCAGATCGGCACCGGCTCGGTCGTCGAGGGCTGGGACAAGGCGCTGGTCGGCAAGAAGGTCGGCGACCGGGTGCTGCTGGTCATCCCGCCGGACCTGGGCTACGGCAAGTCCAAGGGCCACGAGCTGGAGAAGAAGACGCTGGTCTTCGTCGTCGACATCCTCGGCACGGTCTGACCTGCGCTCCGCGCGCCCGGGCCGGTCCTGAGGCCCGCGGCGCGGGGCGGGGCCGTCGGCCGGCAGGCCCTCCTCGCCGCGCCCCCGGGAGGCGGTGGGACCGCCGCCCCGGGGTGTCTGCGAGACTTGGCAGCCCACTCACCCTCATTCATGCGCGAGGAGTTCTTCCGTGAGCATCGACAAGCCCGAGGTCGACTTCCCCGAAGGCCCGCCGCCGGCCGACCTGGAGGTCCAGGACCTGTGGGAGGGCGAAGGGCCCGTCGCGAAGGCCGGTGACACCGTCTCCGTCCACTACGTCGGCGTCGCCTTCTCCAGCGGCGAGGAGTTCGACGCGAGCTGGAACCGCGGCAAGCCGCTGCAGTTCCAGCTCGGTGCCAGCCAGGTCATCCCCGGCTGGGACCAGGGCGTGGCGGGCATGAAGGTCGGCGGCCGGCGCCGGCTGACCATCCCGCCGCACCTGGCCTACGGCGAGGCCGGCGCCGGCGGCGGCCGGATCAAGCCGGGCGAGACGCTGATCTTCGTCTGCGACCTGGTCGCGGTCTGAGGCACCGTCCGCACGCAGCAGAGCGCAGGGCCCCCGCCGTA
>NZ_JACBXC010000631.1 GCF_013870535.1 Streptomyces phytophilus
TCCCGCGCCCCGAGCGCGCCTTCCGCTCAGCTTCTTCCCCCCTCCCTCATGTAACGGCTTAACGAATCAAGACGTTACCACTACCCTGAACCCACCACCCCGCCCACGCCAGGAGCCACCCGATGCCCCCGCCGCCGCCACCCGCGGGCCACGGATTCCACCCCGCCCAACGCCTCCTCGACCTCGCCAACGCCGTCCGCCGCGACCCCCGCGTACCCCGCGACGACCTCGCCCGGCTCCTCGCCGCCCACGGCGAGACCCCCGCCGACCTCGCGCCCGCCGCCTTCACCGACGCCGACGCCGAGGCACTGCGCGGTGCCGCCCGCCGGATGACCGCCGTACTCACCGAGCCCGACGCGGACCGCGCCGCCGCCGCGCTCAACGACGTGTTCGCGGAGTGCGGCGCCCTGCCCCGGCTCTCCCGGCACGGCGACCACCCCTGGCACCTGCACGCGGACCGCGGCGACGACGCCGGCTGGGCCGACTGGTTCCTCGCCTCCGGCGCCCTCGCCCTGGCGCAGATCCTCACCGAGTACGGGCAGCCGCCCTGGGGCGAGTGCGCCGCCCCCGACTGCACCGTCCTGTACCTCGGCACCGGCCCGGGCAGCGCCCGCCGCTACTGCTCCACGGCCTGCGCCTCCCGTACGCGCGTCGCCGCCCACCGCCGCCGAAGGCGGACCCAGCAGACCCAGCAGGCCCAGCAGGCCGGACAGACCGAACTGCCCGAGCGCACCACCCCCTGACCCGCGCCCGGCAAACGACCCCCGCAACCCCCCGCCCCCGATTCGTACCGTTTGCGCCCTTCCGCCGCTCTTGTTTCAGTGAGGTGAGGCCCAGGCACCACCCACCCACCGCCGCGGAGACTCACCTATGTCCCTCTCCCCCCTCGGCTCCTACGGCTCCTCCGACCCGTTCTCCGAGCTGCTCAACCGCTTCTTCGGCATGTCCCCCGCCAGCTCACCGCCCGCCGTCCAGCGCGTACCCATCGGCCGCCTCCTCACCGACTCCGCGCGCGAGCTGATCGGCCGCGCCCAGCGCCGCGCCGAGGAGGACGGCAGCGTCGACCTCGACACCGAGCACCTGCTCTGGGCCTGCACCCAGGTGGACCCCGCGCGCTCCGTCCTCGCCCACGCCGGCGCCGACCCGGACGAGCTGGCGCGCGCCGTCGCCCAGGCGCTGCCGGGGGAGGGGAGCACCGCCTCGTCGGAGCCGGAGCTGACGCCCGCCGCGAAGCGGGTGCTCCGGGGCGCGGTGGCCCGCTCGCAGGCCGGCGGCACGTCGTACATCGGCCCCGAGCACATCCTCGGCGCGCTCCTCGACGACCCGGACGCCGGCGCCGCCCGGCTGCTCAACGCGTACGGTATGGACACCGACCGGCTCCGCAGCACCGCGGACGCCGCCGCGGCCCGCCCCGCCGCGGGCCCCGCCCAGGGCCGGGCACCCGGCATGTCCGCCCGCCCCGGCGGCCCCGCCGCGCAGGACGGGAGCCGGCCGCAGAGCCAGACCCCGACCCTCGACGAGTACGGCCGCGACATGACGGCCGAGGCCCGCGCCGGCCGCCTCGATCCCGTCGTGGGCCGCGCCGAGGAGATCGAGCAGACCGTCGAGATCCTCTCCCGGCGCACCAAGAACAACCCCGTCCTCATCGGCGAGCCCGGCGTCGGCAAGACCGCCATCGTCGAGGGCCTGGCGCAGCGCATCGAGTCGGGCGACGTACCGCAGACGCTCGCGGGCAAGCGCGTCGTGGGCCTGGACCTGGCCGGGCTGGTCGCGGGCTCGAAGTACCGCGGCGAGTTCGAGGAGCGGCTGAAGAAGGTCATCGAGGAGGTCAAGGACTCCGAGAGCAGCACGATCCTCTTCATCGACGAGTTGCACACCGTCGTCGGCGCCGGCTCCGGCGGCGAGGGCGCCATGGACGCCGGGAATATGCTCAAGCCCGCGCTCGCCCGCGGCGAGCTGCACGTCGTCGGCGCGACGACGATCGACGAGTACCGCAAGCACGTCGAGAAGGACGCCGCGCTGGAGCGCCGCTTCCAGCCGGTGCTGGTGCCGGAGCCGACCGTCGCGGAGACCGTGCAGATCCTCGAAGGGCTGCGGGACTCGTACGAGGCGCACCACCAGGTCCGCTTCACCGACGAGGCGCTGGCCGCCGCCGCCGAGCTGTCCGACCGCTACGTCTCCGACCGCTTCCTGCCCGACAAGGCCATCGACCTCGTCGACCAGGCGGGCGCACGCGTACGGCTGCGCTCGGTGGGCCGCAGCACCGAGGTCGTCGACCGCGAGGACCGGCTGGCGAAGCTGCGCCGGGAGAAGGACGAGGCGGTCGCGGCGGAGAAGTACGAGAAGGCGTCGCAGATCAAGGGGCGGATCGCCGAGACGGAAGCGGAGCTGGCGGGCGTCGAGGAGCGGCGCGAGGGCGTGATGGAGGTGACCGCCGACGACATCGCCGGGGTGCTGTCGCGCTCGACCGGCATCCCCGTCGCGCAGCTGACCGAGAGCGAGAAGGACAAGCTGCTGAAGCTGGAGGACGCGCTGCACGACCGGGTCGTCGGGCAGGACGAGGCGGTGGTGGCGGTCTCGGAGGCGGTACGCCGCGGGCGGGCCGGCATGAGCGACCCGGACCGGCCGACGGGCTCGTTCCTCTTCCTCGGCCCGACCGGCGTGGGCAAGACGGAGCTGGCGAAGGCGCTCGCGGACCTGCTCTTCGGCGACGAGAACAGGATGGTCCGCTTCGACATGAGCGAGTTCCAGGAGCGGCACACGGTCTCCCGGCTGCTGGGCGCCCCGCCCGGCTACGTCGGCTACGAGGAGGCCGGGCAGCTCACGGAGAAGGTGCGCAGGCGCCCGTACAGCGTGCTGCTCTTCGACGAGATCGAGAAGGCGCACCCGGACATCTTCTCGGCGCTGCTCCAGGTGCTGGAGGACGGGCGGCTGACGGACGCGCAGGGGCGGACGGTCGACTTCCGCAACACCGTCGTCATCATGACGTCGAACATCGGCGCCCAGCGCATCCTGGCGCACAAGGGCCAGGTGGACGAGATCCGCGACGACCTGATGGAGGACCTGCGGGCGCGCTTCCTGCCGGAGTTCCTCAACCGCATCGACGAGGTCATCATCTTCCACGGCCTGACGGCCGAGGACCTGTCCTCCGTGGTGGACCTGCTGCTGGACCGCAGCCGGCGTCGGCTGCGCGCGCAGGAGGTCGAGCTGAAGGTGACGGAGGCGGCGAAGGAGCGGCTCGTCGCGCTCGGGCACCAGCCGGAGTTCGGCGCCCGCCCGCTGCGGCGCACGCTCCAGCGGGAACTGGACAACCGCATCGCCAACCTGCTGCTGGACGGCTCGGTACGCCCCGGGGACACGGTCCTGGCGGACGTCGACGCGGACAGCGGCGAGCTGACCTGCACCCTCGTACGGCCGGAGGACTCGAAGACGGAGGAGGCCGAGGTGGAGCGCCGGGGAGACGGGCCGAGGGCTCTGCCGGACGCGG
>NZ_JACBXC010000632.1 GCF_013870535.1 Streptomyces phytophilus
TGCGTACGCGCCGGATCCGGAGGTCGCCCGGCGGTATCGCGAAGCGGGCATTCCGCACGTGTACGCGGGGGTGCTGGAGGGCACGGGGGTGGTGGGACCGCTCGTGCTGCCGGGTGGTTCGGCCTGTGCGGGCTGCCTCGCCGCGGCCCGGGCGGAGCGGGAGCCGGAGTGGCCGCGGATGCTCGCCCAGTGGCGGGCCGGAGGTGATCGGGAGGGGGTCGCCGCGTGCGATGTGGCGTTGGCGACAATGGTGGCGGGACTGACGGCCGCCCACGCGCTGACTTTTCTCGACGGGCGGCTGCCGGTCTGCACGGGGGCCCGGCTGGAGTTCGCGCTGCCGGGCCTGGCCTGGGAGTTGACGGAGCTCGATCCACACCCGAGGTGCGGGTGCGGTGCGGCGGCAGCCGCTGACCGGGATACGGGAGTGGTCCATGTCTGACCTTCCGCGCAAGGCGATCACGCGTACGGCGAGGCTGGCCTCGCTGCCGGTGGGCTTCGCCGGGCGGGCCACCTGGGGGCTCGGCAAGCGGCTCGGCGGTCGGCCGGCGGAGCTGGTCGCCCGCGAGCTCCAGCAGCGCACCGCCGAGCAGTTGTTCAAGACGCTGGGCGAGTTGAAGGGCGGGGCGATGAAGTTCGGGCAGGCGCTGTCCGTCTTCGAATCCGCGCTGCCGGAGGAGATAGCGGGGCCGTATCGCGCGGCCCTGACCAAGCTGCAGGAGGCGGCGCCGCCGATGCCGGTGCGCACGGTGCACGGCGCGCTGGCGGAGCGGCTGGGCCCCGACTGGCGCGATCTCTTCGTGGAGTTCGAGGACACGCCCGCGGCGGCGGCGTCGATAGGGCAGGTGCACCGGGCGGTGTGGCACGACGGCCGCGAGGTGGCGGTCAAGGTGCAGTACCCGGGCGCGGGCAAGGCGTTGCTGTCGGACCTGGCGCAGTTGGGCCGCTTCGCACGGCTGCTGGGGCCGCTGGTGCCGGGGCTGGACATCAAGCCGCTGATCCAGGAGTTGCGGGACCGGGTCTCGGAGGAGTTGGACTACGGGCTGGAGGCCCGGTCCCAGCGGGCGTACGCGGAGGAGTTCGCGGACGACCCGGATGTGCTGGTGCCGGACGTGGTGCACCAGGCGGACCAGGTGCTGGTCACCGAGTGGCTGGACGGGGTGCCGGTCTCGGAGCTGATAGCGGACGGTTCGCGGGTGGAGCGGGACCGGGTGGGCCAGTTGCTGGCGCGGTTCCTCTTCGCCGGCACGGCGCGCACGGGCCTGCTGCACGCCGACCCGCACCCGGGCAACTTCCGGCTGGTGAAGGAGGGCGAGCCGGAGGAGTGGCGGCTCGGGGTGATGGACTTCGGCACGGTGGACCGGCTGCCGGGCGGGCTGCCCGAGGAGATCGGCATCGCGCTCGGCATGACGCTCGACGGCGAGGCGGACGACGTCTACGAGCTGCTGCGCGAGCAGGGGTTCGTCAAGCCGGACGTGGAGCTGGACCCGGAGGCGGTGATCGACTATCTGCTGCCGATCATCGAGCCGGCGGCGGTGCCGGAGTTCGCCTTCAGCCGGGAGTGGATGCGTACGCAGGCGGCCCGGATCGCCGATCCCCGCAATCCCGCGCACCAGTTGGGCCGGCAGCTCAACCTGCCGCCGTCGTATCTGCTGATACACCGGGTGACGCTGAGCACCATCGGGGTGCTCTGCCAGCTCGGCGCCCAGGTGCGGATGCGGGAGGAGTTGACGGAGTGGCTGCCGGGCTTCGCCGAGTACGCCGAAGGGGGCCGTCCGGAGGACGACCCCCACGAGGGTTCGGCGACTGAGGACCCGGCGGCGGCGACCGCCTGACCGGCGCCGCCCGGTGGCGGCCCGGGGCCGTTACTGCATGACCGCCATGGCCAGCGCGCGCCGGGCGCGCATGTGCGCGCGCTCGGCCCGTCGCTGCATCCGCCGGGCGGCGATGAGGCGCAGGGCCCTGCGTTCCTGTTCCGCGGCCTCCACCCGGTCCCGATACTGGGCCCGGGCGAGGGCTTCTGGCATGAGTTGCATCTGAAGGTTCCTGTTCTGGCGCTCGTCGTAGGCGCCTGCTTCGTGGCGTGCTGCGGGGTCGTCGGTGGACGGGCTCATGGTCGTTTCCTGCTCTGCCGGTGCGTGTGCGCGGGGACGGTCGATCGTGCCGTGGGCGTTCATGCCACGACCGGGTTCTTCCGCGGGCGCCCACGGGGCCGCTTGCGCGGTACGACCACACCCTGGACGAACAGCTCACCGCCCCAGACACCCCAGGGCTCGCGGCGCTCCTTCGCCCCCGCGAGGCACGCCTCACGGACGGGGCAGGTCTGGCAGAGGGACTTGGCGTACTCGACGTCCGCCGGAGTCTCCGCGAAGAACACCTCGGGGTCGTAGCTCCGACAGGGCACGAGGTCGCCGAGCGCGTCGATTCGCTCGTCGAGCTCGGTGAGAGCGGTCAGCGGGGTCAAGGGGACCTCCAGGTCGGTGGTGCCGGGCACGGGGTCGGGCGTGGGCCTGTGCGGGGTGTGCACGGGGAGGGACACGGTTCCGTCCTTGCTCGTCGTCTTGATCAAGTTCTGCGTTGGGCAAATCAAAAGGGCCGCGGATCCCGGTTCGGGTTCCGCGGCCCTGGAAGGTGCCGTCTCGATCGATTTGATCAAGATGGTTCTTTCCAGGGATCAGGCCCGCGGAAGGCCCGCATGTGCTGCGTCGTGGCCGCAATGCCGCCTGCGAAGGCGCCATTGGCCCACTCCTGCTGGAGGTCGGCACCCGCTGCCGCCGCCGCATAGGCCGGAGCCTGCGCCGCTGCTACAAGGAGTGCCTTCGTCGGTCGCTCGTCACGGATGTCGGCACCCAGACCGCCACGGACACCGGACACACCGGTGGCGGGGACCTGGAGCTTGGAGAGGGCGAGCAGGCAGGAGGAGACGACCTCGCGACCGTCGGCAGCACGAGCGTCGAGTTTCGTGATGCTGATCATGGGTTTTCTCCTCCTCTCTGGTCTCGTCGGACCGGCGAGCCGGTCCAAGGTCTCCTAGTACAACACGGAATCACCGGCTCCGTGAAGAGCTGTTCTTCCGTGCCGGAAGGCTATGAGGAGCCTCCCGCCGATCGCAAACCATTTTTCGGGGACTTTTATTCCGGACCCCGTCAGGGCTCCTCCGCGGGCTCGCCGGACGGCTCGCGACCCGCGCACAGATCCAGGACATCGCCGCCATACCGGTCGAGTTTGCGCCTGCCCACACCCGAAATGACCGACAGTTCCTGCTCGTTGGCCGGCATGGCCTCGGCGATGGCGATCAGGGTCTTGTCGGTGAAGACGCAGTACGCGGGCTGCCCCAGCTCCCGTGCCTGGACCGCGCGCCAGTCCCGCAGCCGCTCGTACACCCCCTCGTCCATGTCCGACGGGCAGTCCTCGCAGCGCATCAACTTGATCTCGCCGGCGTCCGTAAGCGTCCGCCCGCAGACCCGGCAGCGCACCGGACCG
>NZ_JACBXC010000633.1 GCF_013870535.1 Streptomyces phytophilus
GGCCGTGGCGAGACGTCTCAAGGGGTCCCCCTCGGGGAGATCGGTGGGTCGTTCGCGCCTGCATCGAAGCACCGGCCCCCGAAAGCGGGCGTAAACTCACCGGCCCGTACCGCCGTGCCGGCCGCACCGAGGGACGCGTCAGTCCGCGGCAGCCGCGAGGCGGTGCGCGAGATCGGTCAGCTCGGCCTGGCGCAGCACCCGTTCGCCGAACCCCGGCAGGGGGACGTGCAGGGGTTCGGTCCAGCGGGCGGGGATGGCGTCGAGTCCGTGGTACGCACCCGCGAGACCTCCGGTGACCGCGGCGACGGTGTCCGTGTCGCCGCCCAGGTCGATCGCCGCGCGAACGGCGTCCTCGAAGGTCGTCGTGGTGCGCAGAGCCCAGACCGCCGACCCCAGGCAGGGCCAGACGGCGCCGTTGAACTCGGTTGCCCGCTCGGGGTGCCAGTCGGCGGCGAGGACTGTCGCGTATCGCTCGCGGTGGTCGGGATGGACGAGATCCACGACCTCCGGAAGGGCGCCGAGGGGGTCGGCGCCGGCCATGCCGAGGCGCACGAGTTCGTGGAACACGGCGGTGCCCTCCCACGCGGCGCGGTCGCCGTGGGTGAGGGCGGCGATGCGCCGGGCGGCGGCCATCGTGGCCGGCCGGCCGGCGCGCGCGAAGTAGACCGCGGACGTCGACGCCCTCATCAAGGAGCCGTTGCCGGCCGCTCGCCGGTTGACCTCGAAGTGGGTCGCGGCGGCCCGGTCCCATGGCATGCCGTTCGTCAGCACGTCCTCGGTCTGCAGGCCGATGTCCTTGGGGCCGGCCGCCGCCCACCGCTGAAGCGGGCGTAGATGTCCGGCAGGTCCGGTCCGCCCCGCTCCAGCAGCGACTCCCCGACGAGAACGGCCATCTGCGTGTCGTCCGTCGCTTCGCCCGGATCCCAGCCGCCGCCTCCGCACATCTCGGCACCGCTCCCGGGCTCCGGGAAGCGGGCGGAGAAGGCACCGGCGGGACCGAACTCGAACGGGGCTCCCAGCGCGTCGCCCACCGCCGAGCCGACGACCGTCGCGAGGGCTCGCTCCATACGCTTCATCCGCGCAGGCTACCGGCGCCGCACGGCAGCCGCGCGGGCCTTCCCCGCCAGGCCGGCCGGGCGCCCGGGACGCTTGCCGTGCCGGGGACGTTGTCAGCGGCCCGTGCCAGACTGCCCCGTGAGCAGCGCCCGAACGGGCGTCCGTTGCCGCGAGGGGGCGCGATGGGTCTGGAGATCGAGGGGCGGCCGTCGGACTCGCCGTACGTGTCGTACGTCTGGAGCAGCCGCAGCGACGGCGTCGACCGGATGACGGCGGTCGCGTCGACCGGCTGCGGCCTGGTGTTCTGGGAGTCGCCCGACGGGTTCTTCGCCGCGGTCGCGGGCCCCGAGTCGCGGGCGAGCACGGCGCCGGTGCCCGAGGAGTCCGCGTTCTTCGGCATCAGCTTCGCGCTGGGCACCACGCTGACGCACCTGCCGGCGCCCCGGCTGGTCGACGACGGGGTGGACATACCCGACGCGACGCGCAGGTCTTTCTGGCTGAAGGGCTCCCACTGGCCGGTGCCGGGACCCGACGACGCCGAGGCGCTCGCCGAGCGGCTCGTACGCGCCGGCGTGCTCGTCCGCGACCCGCTCGTCGCCGACGTGATGCGCGGCGGCACGCCGGACGTCTCCGCACGCACCGTGCAGCGGCGCTTCCAGGCCGCGACCGGGTTCACGCACGGCACCGCCCGGCAGATCGAACGGGCGCGGCACGCCGCGGTCCTGCTCCGCGGGGGCGCGGCGGCCGGCGACGTCGTCCACCGCCTCGGCTACTACGACGAGCCCCATCTGGCCCGCGCGCTCACCCGCTTCATCGGCAGGACCGCCGGGCAGCTGCGGGACGGGCAGGGACTCGCGGAGCCGCTGTCGCTTCTGTACAAGACCTGACGGGCGGCGGCGACTAACGTCCCCGACGGATTGCAGCACTTCCGCCGACACCCGTTTCAGGAGCGCATCGTGAGAAAGATCATCGCCAGCCTGTTCATCTCCCTCGACGGCGTCGTGGAGGAGCCGGACCAGTGGCACATGTCCTACTTCGACGACGAGATGGGCGAGGCGGTGGGGGCGCTGATGTCCGACACCATGCTCTACGGCCGCACCACCTACGACGGCTTCGCGGAGGCGTGGCCGCAGCGGGAGGGCACCGACGACGAGGACGCCGGGTTCGCGAAGATCCTCGGTGACGCCCGCAAGATCGTGGTCACCCACGGCGAGGCCGACTGGTCCTGGCGCAACTCCGAGAAGCTCCAGGGCGACCTGGTCGGCGGGGTGACCGAACTCAAGAAGGAGTCCGGCGGGTTCGTCTCCATCGGCGGCTCGATCTCCGTGATCCGCCAACTGCTCGCACACGGGCTGCTGGACGAGCTGCACCTGCTGGTCCACCCGATCGCGGTGCGCAAGGGCGAGCGGCTCTTCGACGAGGGCGACACCAGGATCCCGCTGAAGCTGCTCTCTACGAAGGCGTTCGGCTCCGGCGTGCTGCACCTCGTCTACGGCCCGGCGGACTAGGGGCGTTCCGGCTCCTCGGGAGCGTCGGCGGCCGGGTCCTCGACCAGCGACTGCAGCGGCGGGCCCGCCACCGCGCAGTGCACGTGGCACGGCGGCCCCGCCTCGGGCTCCTTCGCCGAGCGGATCGTCAGCCAGGACAGCACGGCCCCGGCGGCGAGCAGCCCGGCGCAGACGAGCAGGGCGATGCGGAAGCCGTCGCCGAACGCCCCGGGGTCGCGGTAGTCGTCGCCGGAGAGCCCGGCGACCAGCGGGAGCGCGGCGACGGCGAGCAGGCCGGCGGCGCGGGCCACCGCGTTGTTGACGCCGGAGGCGATGCCGGAGTGCCGGTCCTCCACCGCACCGAGGACGGTGGCGGTGAGCGGGGCGACCGTCGTCGCCAGGCCGAAGCCGAAGAGGACGACGCCGGGCAGCACCTCCCGTACGTACGACACGTCGTCGCCGGGACCGCCGATGCGCAGCATCAGCAGCAGCCCGGCGGCGCAGATCGCCGGGCCGACGGTCATCGGGATGCGCGGCCCGATGCGCTCCGACAGCTTCCCGGACCGCTCGGAGAGCGCCAGCATGATGAGCGTCACCGGCAGCAGCGCGGAGCCCGCGGCGAGCGGGGAGTAGCCGGCGGCGATCTGCAGGTCGAGCACGAGGAAGAAGGTCACGCCGCCGAGGGCCGCGTAGACGACGAACGTCACCAGGTTCGCCGCGGTGAACTGGCGGGAGCCGAAGATCCCCGTGGGCAGCATCGGGTGGCTGCCGCGCCGCTGGACGACCACGAACGCCGCCAGCGCCGCCACCCCCGCACCGCTGGTCACGGCCAGCAGCACCGCGGAGACGCCTTTCTCGGGCGCGGCGATCAGCGCGTACGTCACGCCCGCCAGGCCCAGGGCGCCGAGCGCGGCGCCGGTCCAGTCGAA
>NZ_JACBXC010000634.1 GCF_013870535.1 Streptomyces phytophilus
CTGCCGCGCCTCCTGGGCGGCGGCTGGGAGCGCAAGGCCACCGACGCGCTGGGCTTCCTGCGGCGGCGGCTGACGGGCGACTACGAGGTCGACGAGTTCGGCTACGACGCGGAGCTGACCGACCAGGTGCTCGTGCCGCTCTTCCGGCCGGTCTTCGAGAAGTACTTCCGGGTGACGGTCAAGGGCGTCGAGAACATCCCCGACACCGGTGGCGCGCTCGTCGTCTGCAACCACTCCGGCGTGGTGCCCTGGGACGGGCTGATGGCCCAGGTCGCCGTCCACGACCACCACCCCGCCGGCCGCCATCTGCGGCTGCTCGCGGCCGACCTGGTGTTCATGCTGCCGTTCGTCAACCAGCTGGCCCGCAAGGGCGGGCACACGCTGGCCTGCGCCGACGACGCGGCGCGGCTGCTTGCGCGGGGCGAGGTCGTCGGCGTGATGCCGGAGGGCTTCAAGGGCATCGGCAAGCCGTTCGCCGACCGCTACAAGCTGCAGCGCTTCGGCCGCGGCGGCTTCGTCTCGACGGCGCTGCGGGCGGGGGCGCCGATCGTGCCGTGCTCGATCGTCGGGGCCGAGGAGATCTATCCGATGATCGGCAACGCCAGGACGGTGGCGCGGCTGCTGGGGCTGCCGTACTTCCCGGTGACGCCGACGTTCCCGTGGCTGGGTGCGCTGGGGGCCGTACCGCTGCCGACGAAGTGGACGATCGAGTTCGGCGAGCCGATCCCCACGGACGGCTATCCGCCGGAGGCGGCGGACGACCCCATGCTGATGTTCAACCTGACCGACCAGGTGCGCGAGACGATCCAGCACACGCTGTACAAGCTGCTCGTCGAGCGGCGGTCGGTCTTCTTCTGACCACCCCTGGCCGCTGCTTCCCGTCTACTCCTCGTCGTCTACTCGTCGTCGCCGAAGTCGAGGCCCAGGTCGGGCAGCGGCAGCAGGGGCGGGAGGGTGATCTCCGGCTTCTTCTTGCCGGGCTCCTGCTCCGGGGGAGTGGAGCTGCCGCCCGTCTCCTGGCCGCCCGGCTCGTCCTCGTCCGGCAGGACGCCGCCGATGAGGCCGTCCTCGCCGACCAGGCCGCCCTCCTGGGTGGCGCTGGGCTTCGGCTCGCCGTCGTCGCCGACCTCGCCGTCGGCCGTGGCCGTGGACGACGGGGCGGGCTCGGCCGGGTCGGTGTCGGTGCGGCCGCCGCCGGTGCTCGCGGTGCCCGGTGCGCTGCCGCTGGGGGAGGTGTCGTCCTCCGGGCCGGGCAGCAGGGAGGACAGCGGGGCGACGTCCTCCTTTATGGCGTCGAACACCGAGCTGACCTCGTCGCCCAGCTCGCCCAGCTCGGCGGGGAGCCGGTCGCGCAGCTGCTGCCAACTGCGCTCGTTCTTCTGCGAGAAGGTGGAGAGGGTCTGCATGGGGCCGAGCGAGCCGTCCTCGTCGTACGCGCCGCGCAGCAGCTTGCGGCCCTCGCCGGCGTCGTGCCGTACGTTGTCGAGGGCTTCGCGGACCTCGTTCATCGACTCGGTGTCGAGGTCGCCTGCGCGGCCCCGCTCCATGAGGCGCCGCGCCTCGTTCAGCCGCGTGGACGCCTGGTCGAGGTAGATGCGACCGCGCTCGGTGTCGCCGTCGGCCATGCCGCGGCGCAGGTCTTCCATGCCGCGCTTGAGGCCGTAGAGGGTGTCGCCCGGGAGGGCGTCGGAGCTGACCGCGGCGGCGGCGCTGAACGCGCCGGTCGCGACGCCGACCCCGACGCCGCCGATGGCCACGCCGCGGGAGAGGCGGGACTGCGGGCGCAGCCGGGACAGCGGGCCCGCCGCGCGGTGGGCGCCGCGCTTGCGGGGCGCGGGAACCAGCGGGGCTTCGGTGCTCTCGGCGGTGTCCTCGGCGAGCATCGCCTCCATGGCGGCGATGAGCTGGGTCCGCTGGACGGTCTTGACCTCGGGGTCGAGGGTCGGACCCGGCACCGAGGCGAGCTGTCCCGCGAGGCCCAGCAGCCTGGCCTGCTCGGGATCTGCCGCCAGGGCCTCCGCCTGCTGCGCCCGAGACTCCTCATCAAGGGCCTGGGCGAAGGCGTTCGCCCGCCGGTGTGCCGATACGGATCCGATCACGGACGGCACCTCCTGTCGACTCGGGGTCTCTGTGTGGGACTCCCTATCCCGCCCCCGGCGTTGTACTCCTTGACCCATTTCACTCGAAGGAGTGAGTCAAGGTGGACAAGCCGCGGCCGGAGAAGCCCTGCTACCCGCTCAACGACGGGCAGGGCAGTCGGGTTACGCGGTGGCGTTGATACTACTTCGACCGGCGGAGGTGCCCCGGGTATCGGAACGGTCAAGGGGGATCGCTTCCCGTCAGCGGGCGTCGTCGGGCAGCAGGCGGGCGAGGGTGCGTACGGCCCGGTACTGCAGCGTCTTGATCGCGCCTTCGTTCTTGCCCATCACCTTGGCGGTCTCGGCCACCGACAGCCCCTGGAGGAAGCGGAGGGTCACGCACTCCTGCTGCTGCGGGTTGAGCTTGCGGACGGTCTCCAGCAGCGCGGTGTTGGACAGCGACTCCAGTACGGAGTCCTCGGGGCTGCGCTCGGTCTCGCTGGGGTCCAGCATCTCGCCGGTGGTGACCTCCAGGCGGAACCGGCTGGACTTGAAGTGGTCCGCGACCAGGTTGCGCGCGATCGTCACCAGCCAGGCGCCGAAGTCGCGGCCCTGCCAGGTGAAGGTACCGATCCGGCGCAGGGCGCGCAGGAAGGTCTCCGAGGTGAGGTCCTCGGCCGTGGCCCGGCCGCCGACGCGGTAGTAGATGTAGCGGTAGACGGTGTCGGCGTACTGGTCGTAGAGCCGGCCGAACGCCTCGGTCTCGCCGGACTGGGCGCGCTCGACCAGGTCCATCATGCGGCGGCTGTCGCCGGTCGAGGGCTGCGGCTGCCTGGTCTGCCTGCCGCTGCGTTCGCGGGTGCCCGCGCCGCCGCCCTGCCGACGTCTGCTGCCGACCGCGGCGCTGCCGTCGGTGAGGGCGTAGGCGGGGCCTGCGACCTGGCCGGCGGCGGGACTGGCGGCGGGGCCGGCGACGGCCAGGGCGGGCGAGAAGAGGCGCAGTTGCTCGATCACCTGCGCGCGCAGCGTAGCCAGACCTGAGGCGTCAACCCCGACGTATGGGTACACGGGACTCCCAGAGGCAGTGCTTCCATCACGTTCAGTGCGGGACCGTTGACCGACGTAGGTATGCGCGGGCACCGGATTGCGTCTGAGGAGAATAACGCTTCGTGTCGGGCGCGCTACCTCCAGTTGCTCAAATCACCGTTTCCGTCCGATCCATAGCCTATTGACGACTCCTCAAGTATCGGCCGTCGGATTGAGTTTGATCGGTAAGTGACACGAACTGCCTGGTTCACGGGCGTGTTGTGTGTTTCCCGGAGGAATCGGTCACGGGTACGCTGTCGGCGCCCCGTTGACCGCGGGGCCGGGGCACCGGCCGGGGGGTGGG
>NZ_JACBXC010000635.1 GCF_013870535.1 Streptomyces phytophilus
AGCGCCGCGCCCAGCGCGTCGCGGTCCAGCTCGCCGGTGAGGCGCAGCGCGACGGAGGTGCGGTACGCGGCGGAGTCCTCGGCGAGCCGGGACATCAGCCACGTGCGCAACTGGCCGGCGGACGCCGGCACCTCGTCGGGGTGCTCGACGGCGCGCAGCGCGGGGCGGGTCTTGGACGCCAGCATCCGCGCCACGCCCACCGGGGTGGGGGCGCCGAAGAACTGGCGCATGTTCAGCTCGGCGGCGAAGTCCTCGCGGACCCGCCCGGCGAGACGCATGGCGAGGCCGGAGTCGCCGCCGAGGTCGAAGAAGTTGTCGTCGGCGCCGACCCGTTCGACGCCGAGGACCTCGGCGAAGAGCGCGCACAGCGCCTCCTCCGCCTCGCCCTCGGGCGCGCGGCCGGTGGCGCGCCCGGCGAAGTCCGGGGCGGGCAGGGCGGCGCGGTCGAGCTTGCCGTTGGGCGTCAGCGGGAGGCTCTCCAGCACGAGCACGGCGGTGGGCACCATGTGCGCGGGCAGACGGGTGGCGGCGTGCTCGCGCACCGCGTCGATGTCGGCCGCCGGGCCGCCGGGGACGACGTAGGCGATGAGGCGGCGGTCGCCGGGGCGGTCCTCCCGTACGACGACGGCGGCCTGCGATACGTCGGGGTGGGCGGCGAGGACGGCCTCGACCTCGCCGGGCTCGACGCGGAACCCGCGGATCTTGACCTGTTCGTCGGCGCGCCCCAGGAAGGCCAGTTGCCCGTCGGCCGTCCATGCGGCGAGGTCGCCGGAGCGGTACATGCGCGCGCCCGGCTCGAAGGGGCAGGCGACGAAGCGCTCGGCGGTCAGCCCGCCGCGGCCGATGTATCCGCGGGCAAGACCGGGGCCGGCGATGTACACCTCGCCGGTGACACCCGGGGGTACGGGCCGCAGGAAGTCGTCCAGCACGTAGACGCGGGTGTTGCCGATCGGGCGGCCGATGGGGGGCGGCGGGTCGGAGGGGGCGATGTCCGCGTCGAGGGGGGTGGCGGTGGTGATGACGGTGGCTTCGGTCGGCCCGTACGTGTTCCACACCTGGGCCTGCCCGGTCCAGCGGGAAGCCAGGTCGGCGGTCAGCAACTCGGCGCCCAGCACCCAGTTCCGCACCCCGCTCACCGCGGCCGGGTCGAGAACGCTCAGCAGCGACGGCACCACACTGGCCACGGACACGCCGGAGCTACGGACCATCTCTGCCAGCGCCGCGGGCTCCTCGCGCTCCTCGTCGGAGGCGACGGCCAGCGTGCCACCGGAGGCGAGCGTGACCGCGACGTCAAGGACGGCGGCGTCGAAGCTGAACGACGCGAACTGCAACGCCGTCACACCCTCCGCCACACCGAGAATCGGACGCATCGCCTCCGCCAGGTTCGCCGGACCGCGATGCGGGACGGCGACGCCCTTCGGGCGGCCCGTCGAACCCGACGTATAGATGACGTACGCGAGCTGCCCCAGTTCCAGCACCGTGCCCAGCGGCTCCGCCGACTCCGCCGCGATCTCCCCCGCCGCAGACACCACGTCCTCCGCGCTCAGCACCACCTGCGCACCACTGTCGGCGACCATGAAGGCGAGCCGGTCCGCCGGATAGGCAGGATCCAACGGCACGTACGCGCCCCCGGCCTTCCACACCGCAAGCACCGCCACAACCATCTCGACCCCGCGCGGCAGACACAGCCCCACCCGCGACTCCCGGCCCACACTCAGCCGGATCAGATACCGCGCCAGCCGATTCGCCCGCGCATCCAACTCCCCGTACGACAGCTCCTCCGCCCCGCACCGCACGGCGACGACACCGGGCGCTCTCCGCGCCCGCTCCTCGAACCGGTCCAGCACCGAACCCACCGGCACCGCCAACTCCGTCGCGTTCCACCCCGACACGACCCGGGACCGCTCCCCGGCGTCCAGCACCTCCACGCCCCCCACCCGCACCGACGGGTCCGCCACCACCTGCTCCAGCACCCGCACCACCCGCCCGAAGATCGCGGTGGCCGCGTCGCGGTCGAAGAGGTCCGGCCGGTAGTCGAGTTTGCAGCGCAGCCGGTCCCCGGCCGGGGTGACGACGAGTGTCAGCGGGTAGTGGGCCGCGTCCCGCGACATGCCGGCCGGGCGGATGGTCAGCGCCTCGGGCGCGTCTGCCGCTCCCGCCGGCGGCGGGGGGAAGCTCTCGTAGAGCACCAGGGTGTCGAAGACCGCGCCGGGGCCCGCGAGGCGCTGCACCTCCGGGAGCCCGAGGTGCTGGTGCGCCATCAGCTCGGACTGGCGCCGCTGGAGGTCGGCCAGCAGTTCCAGCACCGGCTGCCCGCCGTCGAGCCGCACGCGCACCGGCAGGGTGTTGAGCAGCAGGCCCACCATCGCTTCGACGCCCGACAGTTCCGCGGGCCGCCCGGCCGCTGTGGCGCCGAAGACGACGTCCGTGCGGCGCGCCAGCCGGGCCAGGACCAGCGACCAGGCTCCCTGCACCACGGTGTTGAGGGTCAGGCCCTCCGCGCGCGCCAGGTCCCGCAGGCCCTTGGTGGTCGGCTCGGGAACGTCGCCGAAGACGTGCTCGGGGAAGACGGCCGCCCGCGTCGGGTCGGCGGGGACGACGAGGGTCGGCTCGTCCGCGCCCGCCAGTTCGGCCTGCCACGCGGCGCGCGCCGCGTCCTTGTCCTGGCGGCCCAGCCATGCCAGGTACTGGCCGTAGGACGGCACCCGCTTCAGCCGCGAGGCGTCGCCCCCGGCGGCGTAGACGGCGGACAGCTCGGTGAGGAGGACCGGCATCGACCAGCCGTCCATGAGGATGTGGTGGAACGTCATCACGAGCCGGTGCCGGTTCTCCCCGAGGCGTACGAGGAGGAAGCGCATCAGCGGCGCGGCAGCCAGGTCGATCCGCTCGGCGAGCCGGCGCGCGGTGAGCCGGTCCAGCTCGGCCCGGGCGTCGTCCTCGCTCAGCCCCGACAGGTCCTCCTCCCGCCACGGCAGCTCCACGTCGCGCGCGATGACCTGCACCATCTTCGCTCCGCTGACCTGGCGGAAGCAGGCGCGCAGGGCGGCGTGCCGGTCGAGGAGCGCCTGCCACGACGCGCGCAGCCGCGCCTGGTCCAGCGGTCCTTCGATGTCCAGGGCGGACTGCACGGTGTACACGTCGGGGCCGGTGCCCGCGAGCGCCGCGTGGAAGAGCATGCCTTCCTGCAGCGGCGACAGCGGCCACACGTCCTCGACCTGGGATCGGCTCATCGCACTCTCCTCATCAACGGCTTCGCGCCGGTCGGCCCGGCCGGGACTGCTCGTCGGCGAACGCCGCTTCGAGCTCTTCGATCTGGTTCTGAGCGAGGTCGAGCAGGGGGAAGTCGGAGGGGGTGTGCCCGCCGGCCGCCGGGTCCTCCGTGTGGGCCGCGAGGCCGGCCAGCAGCTCCAGCCAGGCCGCGCCCAGCCGTTCGGCGTCCGCGTCGTCCAGCAGCCTGCCGGCCCACG
>NZ_JACBXC010000636.1 GCF_013870535.1 Streptomyces phytophilus
CGGCGGCGTACGCGGTGCTGGCGTACGCGTACACGACGGCGTGAGGCGGGTCCGTACGGGACGGGGCGACGCCCCGCCGTCAGGCGTCGTCGCCCGCCAGGACGTCGTCGGCGTCCGCGATCCGGTACGCGTACCCCTGCTCGGCGAGGAACCGCTGCCGGTGCGCGGCGAAGTCCTGGTCGATGGTGTCGCGCGCGACGAGCGAGTAGAACCGCGCCTCGTGCCCGTCCTCCTTGGGCCGCAGCACGCGGCCGAGGCGCTGCGCCTCCTCCTGCCGCGAGCCGAACGTGCCCGAGACCTGGATGGCGACCGTCGCCTCCGGCAGGTCGACGGAGAAGTTCGCGACCTTCGAGACGACGAGGACGCTTATCTCGCCGCTGCGGAAGGCGTCGAAGAGCTTCTCGCGGCGGGCGTTGGTCGTCTCGCCCTTGATGACGGGCGCGTCCAGGTGCTCGCCCAGCTCGTCGAGCTGGTCGATGTACTGCCCGATGACGAGCGTCTGCTCGCCCGCGTGCCGGGCGACGAGCGCCTCGGCGACCTTGCGCTTCGTGTCGGTGGTGGCGCAGTAGCGGTACTTCTCCTCCGGCTCCGCGGTGGCGTAGGCCAGCCGCTCGGCGTCGGTGAGGTTGACCCGCACCTCGACGCAGTCCGCGGGCGCGATGTAGCCCTGCGCCTCGATCTCCTTCCACGGGGCGTCGAAGCGCTTGGGCCCGATGAGCGAGAACACGTCGGACTCGCGGCCGTCCTCCCGTACGAGCGTGGCCGTCAGCCCGAGCCGGCGGCGCGCCTGGAGGTCGGCGGTGAACTTGAAGACGGGCGCGGGCAGCAGGTGCACCTCGTCGTAGACGATCAGGCCCCAGTCGCGGGAGTCGAACAGCTCCAGGTGCGGGTAGACGCCTTTGCGGCGGGTCGTCAGCACCTGGTACGTGGCGATGGTGACCGGGCGGATCTCCTTGCGGGCGCCGCTGTACTCGCCGACCTCGTCCTCGGTCAGCGAGGTGCGGCGCAGCAGCTCGCTCTTCCACTGCCGCGCGGCGACGGTGTTGGTCACGAGGATCAGCGTCGTCGCCTTCGCCTCGGCCATCGCCCCGGCGCCCACCAGCGTCTTGCCCGCCCCGCAGGGCAGCACGACGACGCCGGAGCCGCCGTGCCAGAAGCCTTCGACGGCCTGCTTCTGGTACGGGCGCAGCCCCCAGCCCTCCTCGACGAGCGCGATCGGGTGGGCCTCCCCGTCCACGTACCCCGCGAGGTCCTCGGCGGGCCAGCCGAGCTTCAGCAGGGCCTGCTTGATCTGCCCGCGCTCGGAGGGGTGCACGGCGACGGTGTCGTCGTCGAGCCGCGCGCCGACCAGCGGCCGGATCCGCTTGGACCGCAGGATCTCCTCCAGCACCGGCCGGTCGGTGGTGGACAGCACGAGGCCGTGCACGGGGTCCTTGGCGAGCGTCAGCCGCCCGTAGCGCGCCATGGTCTCGGCGACGTCCACGAGCAGCGCGTGCGGCACGGGGTAGCGGGAGTACGTGACGAGGGCGTCCACGACCTGCTCGGCGTCGTGTCCGGCGGCGCGTGCGTTCCACAGGCCGAGCGGTGTGACGCGGTAGGTGTGGATGTGCTCCGGGGCGCGCTCCAGCTCGGCGAAGGGCGCGATGGCGCGCCGGCACTCCTCCGCCAGCTCGTGGTCGACTTCCAGCAGGAGCGTCTTGTCCGACTGCACGATCAGACAGGACATGCGGACCTCCTCCCCCTGCTGCCGCGCCCGGGCCGGGACACCCGGGAGACTCTGGACTCGTAGAAACTCGGGAAACTCGGGAAACAGGGAAGTCTACCTCGGCGCGGCGCAGGCGTGCGGCGCTCCGGACGCCGGTCCGGCGGCGGTCCCGGGGAGGTCCCGGCGAGGCCCCGCGCGGCCGTCAGCTCATGGCCTTCCTCACCAGCTCGGTGACCGCCTTCTCGTGGGCGGGCGTCAGCTCGGTGATGGCGAAGGCGGTCGGCCACATGGTGCCGTCGTCGATGTGCGCGGCGTCGTTGAAGCCGAGGGTCAGGTACCGCGAGGAGAACTTGTCCGCGGACTGCACGAAGCAGACGATCTTCCCGCCCTTGCCGTTCTTTGCGCCCGAGGCGTACGCGGGCATCCCGTACCACAGGCGCGGCGACAGCTCGGGCGCCGCCTCGGTGATGAGGGTGTGCAGCCTGCCGGCGATGGTCCGGTCGGACTCCGGCATCTCGGCGATCTTCTCCAGCAGCTCGGCCACCGGGTCCGTCTTGGGGCCGCCGCGCTTGTTCTTCTTGATCTCCTTCGCGCGGTCCTTCATGGCCGCGATCTCCGCTTCGGTGAAGCCCTCGTACGACTCGCCCTCGTCGGTCGTGGCTGCCTTCTTCGCGTCCGCCATAGCAGTACCTTTCTGGGGTCTGACCTGGTCCGCAACTCAGCCTACGAAGAATCAGCGGCGACGACTTCTCGAAAACTGACCGCTCGGTCGACCGCTGGAGTGACGCCGAAGGAGGCCGGCCGTGGCACGCACCCGCCGTCTGATCCCGACCCCGCCGGAGACCGTCTGGGACCTGCTGAGCGACGGCCACCGCTACGGGGAGTGGGTCACCGGCACCCGGCAGGTCCTGGCCGCGGAACCGCACTGGCCCGAGGTGGGCGCCCGGCTGCGGGTCCGCGTCGGCGTCGGGCCGCTGGCGCTCGACGACACCTGCGTCGTCCGCGTCTGCGAGCCGGTGCGGCGGCTGGAGCTGGAGGCGAAGGCCGACCCCTTCGGGGCGGCCCGGATCGCGATGCGGCTGGAGCCGTGGGGCGGGCACACGCTGTTCTTCCTGGACTGGCACCCGCTGCGCGGACCGGGGACGAGGATGCACGGCCTGCCGGTGGACTACCTGGTCGCGGTGCGCAACGGAATGATGCTGACGAAGCTGGCGCGCATCGCGGTACGGGAGTACGGGGCGGCGGCCGGCGGCGATGCGGGCGGGGCGGGCGAGGGGGCGGGGGCGGGCGTCAGGCGGGGGTGACCGGCTCCTGGAGTTCGGTGACCCAGTCGGCGTGGCACTCGTGGACTTCGAGGTACAGCTCGCGGGCGTAGCCGGTGGAGCGGTAGCCGTTCGCGTCGATCCAGGCGGCGAGGGCCTGGACCGTCGGCAGGACCGCGTCCATGTCGCCGCGGTGGACGGTGGTGGCCGCGGTGTCGAGCGGCGGGAGGTCGGTGACGGCGAAGTCGTACGCGGGTGAGGCCCCCACGCCGACCTGGAGGCCGGCGTGGACGGTGACCGTGCCGTCGGCGGCGTCCTCGTACCAGGCGACACCCGGGCCGGTCGGCTCGACGCCGGCGGTGTCGAGGCGGCGGCACAGCTCGTCGTACAGGGGCTGGATCACCGGGCCGATGTCGGCCGGCTCGAAGCTCGCGGCGCTGCCGCTCAGCTCGGCGACCCGGACGGCGGGGACGGACTTCAGGACGACGTCGGTGGCGGGC
>NZ_JACBXC010000637.1 GCF_013870535.1 Streptomyces phytophilus
CACCGCGATGAAGCTGATGAGCATCGACGTGGTCACCGTCTGCCCCTGGGCGATCCGCGAGGGCATCCTGCTGCGCACCGTCGAGGAGGGCAGCGTGAGCTGGTGGACGGCCCCGGCCGGCGACGAGCCGCGCGTACCGGGCCCGCGCCGGCCCCACCCGGGACTCGGGTTCGACCAGGTGCGGTCGCAGATCAACCTGTCGAACTGAGGCCGCCACGCCGGGCCCCCACGGCCGAAGGGGCGGCAGCGGCGGCGCGTTGACCGCGATGGCGGCGGGCGGCGTGGTACCCCGGATCTCATGGACGCAGAGGCCCAGGACAAGGACGGCAGCGCGGCCGGGGATCCCGCGGCCCGCAGACGCCACCCCGTGCTCTTCCGCGTGGCGCAGGCCAAGCTGCGGCCCAGGTGGCGGTTGCGCGACATCACCGTCACCGAGGAGCCCGAGATCCGGCGCGCCGTACGCGCCGCCGCGCTGGGCAACGCCATGGAGTGGTTCGACTACGGCATCTACGCCTACCTCGCCGTCACCCTCGGCGACGTCTTCTACTCCGGCGCCGGCGAGGGCACCCGCACGATGCTGTCGCTGGCGACGTTCGCGATCTCCTTCGCCGTACGCCCGCTGGGCGGCGCGTTCTTCGGTCCGCTCGGCGACCGCGTCGGCCGCAAACAGGTGCTGGCGCTGACGATGATCCTGATGGCCACGGCCACCTTCTCCATCGGCCTCATCCCCAGCTACGCCACCATCGGCCTGTGGGCGCCCGCGCTGCTCATCGCCGCCCGGCTGGTGCAGGGCTTCTCCACCGGCGGCGAGTACGGCGGCGCGGCGACCTTCATCGCCGAGTACGCCCCCGACAAGCGGCGCGGCTACTTCGGCAGCTTCCTGGAGATGGGCACCCTCGCCGGCTACATCGGCGCCTCCGGGCTCGTCCTCGTGCTCACCGCCGGCATCGGCGAGGACGCGATGGCCTCCTGGGGCTGGCGCATCCCGTTCCTCATCGGCGGCCCCCTCGGCGCGATCGGCCTCTATCTGCGGCTGAGGCTGGAGGAGACCCCCGCCTTCGTGAAGTCCGAGGCGGGCCGGGCCACCGTGGCGGAGGTGACGGGCGGGGCGGAGCCCGCCGAGGCGAAGCAGGCGCCGGGGGAGCTGCGGCGGATCCTGGCGGGGCAGCGGCGGACGATGCTGCTGTGCATCGCGCTGGTGGCGGCGTACAACGTGGCCAACTACATGCTGCTCACCTACATGCCGACGTATCTCACGGAGACCCTGGACTGGCCGCGCGCCGAGCAGCTCGCCGTCGTCATCGCCACCATGGTCGCGATGATCTCCGTCGTCACGCTCGTCGGCCGGGCCAACGACCGGCTGGGCCGAAAACCGCTGCTGATGGTCGGCATGGTCGGCTTCCTCGTGGTGACCGCGCCGGCCTACGGGCTGGTCCGGCAGGGCTCCGTCCTCGCCGTCTTCGGCGGCATGCTGCTGCTCGGCGGCAGCCTCATCTGCCTCCAGGGCACCATGTCGGCGACGCTGCCGGCGCTCTTCCCCACCGAGGTCCGCTACGGCTCCCTGGCCATCGGCTACAACATCTCCGTCGCGGTCTTCGGCGGCACCACCCCCGCGGTCATCGAGGGGCTGGTGCACGTCCTGGACACGCCGATGGCGGCGGCGTACTACACGATGGCGTTCGCCGTCGTCGGCATCGTCTCCGTGTCGTTCCTCAAGGAGACCGCCGGCCTGCCGCTGTGGGGCTCCCCGCCCGCGGTGGCGACGGCGGCGGAGGCGGAGGAGGTCGTACGCACCCAGCGCCGGAACCTGCTCTGACGGCCGCCGCCCGCGCGGGCGCGGCGGCTCAGCCGTGCAGGGTGGGCCGGTAGACCAGCTCCTGGATGCGGCCGTCGAGGGTCCGGGTCCCGATCAGGTCGAGGTCGAAGTCGGCCGCGCCCTCGAAGACCGGGGCGAGCCCGGACCGTCCGGTGATCACGGGGAAGAGGGTGACCTGCACCCGGTCGACCAGGCCGGCGGCGAGCAGCGCCCGGTTCATCGCCAGGCTGCCGTGCGAGCGCAGCGGCACGTCGGACTCCTCCTTGAGGCGGGCGACGACGTCGAGGGCGTCGCCGTGCGCGACGGTCGCGTCCGGCCAGTCGAGGGGCTCCGCCAGGGTGGTCGACACCACGGTCGCCGGCAGCTGGGTCATCCGGGTGACCCACGGGTCGCGCACGTCGTCGCCCTCGCTGCTCTCGGCGAGCATCCCGGAGAACATCCGGTGGGTCCGGGCGCCGAAGACCATCCGCTGCTCCTCGCTGTACAGGCCGAGGCGGTGGTCGAGCAGCTCGGGGCCCTGCTTGCCCCAGTAGCCGGTCCAGTCGCCGCCGGCGGCGCCGAAGCCGTCGAGGCTGCTGAAGACGTCGAAGGTGTACGTGGCGGTCATGATGCGCTCCTCGGAAGGCCGTCGATGGGGGGACGCGGGTAGGGACCGGGCGGGGCACCGGAACTCATCGCCGCACGGGGTCCAGGTTTCGTACGGGCGCCGCCGGGGGAGGGGTCCGGGGATTGGGAGCGCTCCCAATCCCGTTCTCCCCACCCCCCTCCCGGAGGAGGAGTCGCAGTGTCATCGCTACCGAACGATCGCACCGACGCGCGGAGCCTGCCCGTCCGCGCCCTCCTGACCGTCCTGGCCGCCGCCGCGCTCCTGCTGACGCCGTGGACCGGCGGCGGCACCGCCCAGGCCCACGGCTCTGCCGCCGACCCCGTCTCCCGCAACTACGGCTGCTGGCAGCGGTGGGGAGACGACTTCCAGAACCCGGACATGCAGCAGCAGGACCCCATGTGCTGGCAGGCGTGGCAGCACGACACCAACGGCATGTGGAACTGGAACGGCCTCTACCGCGAAGGCACCGGCGGCGACTTCCAGGCCCACATCCCCGACAACCAGCTGTGCAGCGCCGGCCGCACCCAGGACGGCCGCTACGACTCCATGGACACCCCCGGCCCGTGGCAGACCGACGCCATCGGCACCGACTTCACCGTCGACGTCCTCGACCAGGCGTACCACGGCGCCGACTACCTCTACGTGTACGTGACCCGGCAGGGCTACGACGCGCAGAGCGACGCCCTCGACTGGGGCGACCTGGAGCGCGTGGCCACCGCGGGCCCGTACGGCCCCGCCAACCACTACACGGCGGACGCCAGCGCGCCCGGCCGCAGCGGCCACCACATCGTCTACACCATCTGGAAGGCGTCGCACGCCGACCAGATCTACTTCTTCTGCAGCGACGTGACGTTCTAGGGTCTGTGCCCCGGCGGCCCCGCAGGCGGCGGAAGTCCGTCCGCGTCCGGCGTCGTCCCTGCTCAGGCCCGTACCGCGGGTGCTTCGGGATGGCGCAACACTGCGGCAACACACTTCCGCGCGGCGCGCGCCTATCGTGCCGTCATGCCTTCCGCAGCGCGTCTGAGCCAGCAGCCCGCC
>NZ_JACBXC010000638.1 GCF_013870535.1 Streptomyces phytophilus
GGGCGACGACGTAGCGGTGGCCCTCTTCGAGGTTGCGGGCGGGGCGGACGATCAGCGCCCGGCGGGCGGGGTCGGTGGCGTTGGCGTCCAGCTCGGCCCAGTACGGGTGGCGCTTGCCGGTGTCGGCGTCGAGGAGCACGACCGGCGCGTCGCGGTCGAGGGAGGCGCCGATGTCGGTGAGCGGCGCGGCGCCGGTCTCGCCGAGGTCGACTCCGGGCACGTGGGCGAGGATCATCGAGCCGGGCGAGAAGCCGTCGCTGCGGTTCCACTCGGCGGGGTCGATGCGGGTGCCGGCGGCGTTGGCGGGCATGGCGGACGGCTCGAACGCGACCCGGCGGCCGGTGTCCGTGCTGCGGTCCCGCTCGGTGTACCAGTCGTTGGGGAACGGCAGCAGGCAGTCGCCGGCGGGGCCGATGGGGTCGCAGCCGCCGCGCTCGCCGCCGCGGGGCTCTTCGGCCCGTACGGGCTGCCCGGCCGGATCGGACGCATCGGACGGACCGGACGGATCCGCGAGCGCGGTGGGGGCCAGGAGTCCGAGCGCGAGCGCCGCGGCGGTGGTCAGGACCGTGAGCCGAGCGCGCACCGGGGCCTCCAGCGGGTGGTTACCGAACAGTTAACCGAGGTACTTAGTCAGGGCCGGGGGCGCTGTCAATGGCAGAGGCTTCAGGGACTGTCCACGCCGTTCTCATCCGATCCTCAGGCCGGCGGGGGACATTGGGAGCCATGAACGCGCTCGTGCCCGTCTGCCCGAACTGCGGCCGCGTGCGGTGCATCTGCCCGCCGCGTGCCCTGCGACACCACCCGCCCGGTGTTGACTGGAGGGGTGAACTGCACCTTCTGTGCCATCGCCGGCGGTGAACTGCCGAGCCACCGGGTCTACGCGGACGAGGTGGCCGTCGCCTTCCTCGACGCCCGCCCGCTCTTCGCCGGCCATGTCCTGGTGATCCCCCGCCACCACGTGGAGACCCTCACCGACCTGCCGGAGCCCGAGGTCGGCCCGTTCTTCGTACGGGTCCGGCGGCTGACCGGCGCCGTGGAGCGGGGCACGGGCGCGGCGGGGTCGTTCGTCGCGGTGAACAACCGGGTCAGCCAGTCCGTGCCCCACCTGCACGTGCACGTCGTACCGCGCAACCGCAAGGACGGCCTGCGCGGCTTCTTCTGGCCCCGGACCAGGTACCGGGACGAGGAGCACGCCGCCGCGACGGCCCGGCAGATCCGCGCGGCGCTCGACGGCTGAACCACCGGGCGCCGCGGACCCGGAGGGAACCCGATGCGGAGCGGCGCCGTCCGAGAACCATGAACGGAACGAGCCCGAACGGAACGAGCCCACTGCGCACCTCCGCGGCCACGGCCGCGGCTCTCGCCACCGCGCTGCTGGTCGCCGGCTGCGGCTCGGAGGACGCCTCCGGGTCCGCGGGCGACGGAAGCCGCGGGGACGTCGACCCCGCCGCCCAGCTCTACCGCGTCCAGGCCACGGTCCTGGAGAACGGCGAGCACGGCCCCCAGCTCTGCCGCACGCTCGCCGAGTCGATGCCGCCGCAGTGCGGCGGCCCGGACGTCGTCGGCTGGGACTGGGACGACGTACGCGCGCACAGCGCCAGGGGCACCACGTACACCGATCAGCTGGAACTCGTCGGCACCTGGGACGGCGAGCGCTTCACCCCGGCCGAGAAGCCGAAGCCCGCAGGCGACGGCGGCGGGCCGGGCGGGGCCGAGCCGGCCGCGGACTTCGACACGCCCTGCGCGGAGCTGAAGGACGGCGGCGGGGCCGGCGGCGGGAAGGACACCGCCGGGCGGCAGCGGCTGCTCGACAAGGCCGCGAAGATGCCCGGCTACGCCGGCTCCTGGCTCGACGGGGACGTCGTCAACATCAGGTTCGCCGATGCCGGTGACGGCGGCGGCCCCGGCACCGCCGAGAGCAGGCTGCGCGACGTGTGGGACGGCCCGCTGTGCGTCGTCGGCGCCGAGCACACCGAGGAGGACCTGGCGCGCGTCCAGAAGCGGCTCGACAAGGAGGTCGACGGCGTGCTCACCTCCGGCGTCGACCCGGTGCGCAACGCCGTCGAACTCGAAGTCGTCGCCGCCACCCCCGAGCTGCGGCGCGAGCTGGACCGCACGTACGGCGAGGACACCGTCCGGCTGACCGGCTGGCTGCAGCCCGTCGCCTGACCCGCACCACCCCCACGACCCGGGCCCCGCGCCGCTCCTCCCCATCCGGCGCGGGGCCCGCCGCGGACCGCGCCGGTACGCCGCGGCGTACCGCGCGAGGAGGAGAAACCCGCCCCCATGCGGCACCGGGGGGTGATCTGACGACCCCCTTCCGTCTGGCAAACTGTCTCCCCATGGGCGCGTCGTATTCCCGGGACCTTGCTCCCCGGCCAGCGGAGATTGCGAGGACTCTGCAGGACCGGCGGACACCCGTCTCCTCGACCGACACGGACGCCGAGGAGAGACGCAGACTCCCGGCGCCGTCGCGGCAGCGGCTGCGCGCGCTGCTGGACCGGATGCGCTCGCCGCGCCCGCCGCGGCTCTGGTTCGAGATCATGCTCGTCGCGCTCGTCTACTGGACGTACTCCATCATCCGCAACGCCGTGCCCGAGCAGGAGGCGCAGGCGCTGAAGAACGCGGACCGGATCTGGAGCTTCCAGGAGAGCCTGGGGCTCGCCTTCGAGCGCTCGCTCAACCACGCGGTCGAGGGCGTCACCTGGCTCATCGTGTCGATGAACTACTACTACGGCACGCTCCATTACGTCGTCACCATCGGCGTGCTCGTCTGGCTCTACCGCGGCCAGCCCGGCCGCTACGCCGCCGTGCGGCTCGCGCTCGCCATCACCACCTGCTTCGCCCTCGTCGGCTACTACCTCTTCCCGCTGGCGCCGCCGCGGCTGATGGAGGGCATGGACTTCATCGACACCGTGCGGGTGCACGAGACCATGGGCTCGATGTCGTCGGGCAACCTCGCCAATGTCTCGAACCAGTACGCCGCCATGCCCTCGATGCACGTGGGCTGGTCCGTGTGGGCGGGCATCACCATCGCCGTGCTGGCGAAGCCGCTGTGGGTGAAGCTGCTCGGCGTGCTCTACCCGACGCTGACGCTGCTGGTCATCATGGCGACGGCGAACCACTTCTGGATGGACGCGGTGGGCGGGATCATCTGCCTCGCCTTCGGCTTCGCCGTCTCCTACGCCTGGTACGGCACGGTCGCCTACCGCCTCCCGCAGAAGGTGGCGTCGACCTAGGGCCTCCGGTGCGCCCCGAGGGGCGCGTCAGCGGGGCCGGTCGTCCTCGGCGTCGCGGGAGCGGCGACGGCGCAGGATCACGATCCCCGCGGTGCCGACGAGGAGCGCGGCGGCGGCGCTGCCGGCGGCGTAGACCTTGTTCGACGAGACCCAGGGCTCCGGGGACCACTCGTCGTCGGCGCTGGTGCAGGTGAGCCACTCGCCGCGGGTGCCGCCCTGG
>NZ_JACBXC010000639.1 GCF_013870535.1 Streptomyces phytophilus
ACGTTCGCCGCGAACCTCTTCCAGGCTGGCGGCGTCGAGCCGGTGACCGGCGGCACCTTCGCGGACAGCGGGGCGGCCGAGGCGTGCCTGTGCTCCGGCGACACGGTGTACGAGGAGCAGGGTGCCGCCGCCGCGGCGGAGCTGCGGGCGGCCGGGGCGCAGCACGTGTACCTCGCCGGGCGCCCGGGCCCGTACGACGGCGCCGACACCTACGTGCACGCCGGCTGCGACGCCGTGGCCGTACTGACCGACGCACTCGACCGCATGGGAGTGGCCCGATGACCGTCCCCGACTTCTCGGACATCGAGCTCGGCACGCCGGCGCCCGCAGCCGGCGCCGACGAGTGGCACGCCGCCCTCAAGCGCGGCGGCGACGGCGGCGACCTCGGCTGGGAGACGCCCGAGGGCATCGCGGTCCGGCCGCTGTACACCGGCGAGGACCTGGCGGACCTGGACTTCCTGAACACCTATCCGGGCATCGCGCCGTATCTGCGCGGCCCGTACCCGACGATGTACGTCAACCAGCCGTGGACGATCCGCCAGTACGCGGGCTTCTCCACCGCCGAGGAGTCCAACGCCTTCTACCGGCGCAACCTCGCGGCCGGCCAGAAGGGCCTGTCCGTCGCCTTCGACCTGCCCACCCACCGCGGCTACGACAGCGACCACCCGCGGGTGACCGGCGACGTCGGCATGGCGGGCGTGGCGATCGACTCGATCCTCGACATGCGCCGGCTCTTCGACGGCATCCCGCTGGACCGGATGACGGTGTCGATGACGATGAACGGCGCGGTGCTGCCGGTGCTGGCGCTGTACATCGTCGCGGCAGAGGAGCAGGGGGTGCCGCCCGGGAAGCTGGCGGGGACCATCCAGAACGACATCCTCAAGGAGTTCATGGTCCGCAACACCTACATCTACCCGCCGAAGCCGTCGATGCGGATCATCTCCGACATCTTCGCCTTCACCTCGCGGAACATGCCGCGCTACAACTCGATTTCGATCTCCGGTTACCACATCCAGGAGGCGGGCGCGACGGCCGACCTGGAGCTGGCGTACACCCTCGCCGACGGCGTGGAGTACATCCGGGCCGGCCGCGACGCCGGCCTGGACGTGGACGCCTTCGCGCCGCGGCTGTCGTTCTTCTGGGCGATCGGCATGAACTTCTTCATGGAGATCGCCAAGCTCCGCGCGGCACGCCTGCTCTGGGCGAAGCTGGTCAGACGCTTCGACCCGCAGAATGCCAAGTCGCTGTCGCTGCGCACGCACTCGCAGACCTCCGGCTGGTCGCTGACGGCGCAGGACGTGTACAACAACGTGACCCGCACGTGCGTCGAGGCGATGGCGGCCACCCAGGGCCACACGCAGTCGCTGCACACCAACGCCCTGGACGAGGCGCTCGCGCTGCCGACGGACTTCGCCGCCCGGATCGCCCGCAACACCCAGCTGCTGCTCCAGCAGGAGTCCGGCACGACCCGCGTGATCGACCCGTGGGGCGGCAGCGCGTACGTGGAGCGGCTGACGTACGACCTGGCGCGGCGGGCCTGGCAGCACATCGAGGAGGTCGAGCAGGCCGGCGGCATGGCGCAGGCGATCGACGCGGGCATCCCGAAGCTGCGGGTGGAGGAGGCGGCGGCGCGCACCCAGGCCCGTATCGACTCCGGCCGGCAGCCGGTGATCGGCGTGAACAAGTACCGGGTGGAGACCGACGAGCAGATCGAGGTGCTGAAGGTCGACAACTCCGCGGTGCGGGCGCAGCAGATCGCGAAGCTGGAGCGGCTGCGCGCGGAGCGCGACGAGGCCGCGTGCCGGGGCGCGCTGGACGACCTGGCGCGGGCGGCGGCCGGCGAGGGGAACCTGCTGGAGCTGGCGGTACGGGCCGCGCGGGCCCGGGCGACGGTGGGCGAGATCTCGTACGCGCTGGAGTCGGTCTACGGGCGGCACGCCGGGCAGATCCGTACGATCTCCGGTGTGTACCGGAACGAGGCGGGCGAGTCGCCGTCGGTGGAGCGCACCAGGGCGCTGGTGGGCGAGTTCGCGGAGGCGGAGGGCCGCCGGCCGCGGATCCTGGTCGCCAAGATGGGCCAGGACGGGCACGACCGCGGGCAGAAGGTGATCGCCACGGCCTTCGCCGACCTCGGCTTCGACGTGGACGTCGGCCCGCTGTTCCAGACCCCGGCGGAGGTGGCGCGGCAGGCCGTGGAGGCGGACGTGCACATCGTGGGGGTGTCGTCGCTTGCGGCCGGGCACCTGACGCTCGTGCCGGCGCTGCGCGAGGCGCTGGCGGAGGAGGGGCGCGAGGACATCATGGTCGTGGTGGGCGGCGTGATCCCGCCGCAGGACGTGGCGGAGCTGCTCGGCATGGGCGCCGCCGCCGTGTTCCCGCCGGGCACCGTGATCCCGGACGCCGCGTACGACCTGGTGACGCAGCTGGCCGCCGGCCTCGGCCACGGCGCCGCGTGAGCGGGTGAACAGGTGGCCATCGACCTCGACACATACGTCAAGGGCGTCCTGGACGGCAAGCGCGCGCTCGTCGCCCGCGCCATCACCCTGGTGGAGTCGACGCGGCCGCAGCACCGGGCGCTGGCCCAGGAGTTGCTGACCGAGCTGCTGCCGTACAGCGGGAACGCCCGGCGCATCGGGGTCAGCGGGGTGCCTGGCGTGGGCAAGTCGACGTTCGTCGACGCCTTCGGCACCATGCTGACGGGGCTCGGCCACCGGGTCGCGGTGCTGGCCGTCGACCCGTCCTCCAGCCGCACCGGCGGGTCGATCCTGGGCGACAAGACGCGCATGGAGCGCCTGGCCGTCGACCCGGCCGCCTTCGTCCGCCCCTCCCCCACCGCGGGCACCCTCGGCGGGGTCGCGAAGGCGACGCGCGAGTCGATCGTGGTGATGGAGGCCGCCGGCTACGACGTGGTGCTGGTGGAGACCGTGGGCGTCGGCCAGTCCGAGACGGCCGTCGCGCACATGGTCGACTCCTTCCTGCTGCTGACGCTGGCACGGACCGGCGACCAGCTGCAGGGCATCAAGAAGGGCGTGCTGGAGCTGGCGGACGTGATCGCCGTCAACAAGGCCGACGGGCCGCACGAGCGCGACGCCCGGGCGGCGGCGCGGGAACTGGCCGGCGCGCTGCGGCTGATGCACGGGAAGGGCGCGTTCTGGACGCCGCCGGTGCTGCACTGCAGCGCGCGGGAGGCGACGGGGCTCGACACGGTCTGGGAACGGCTGGAGCGCCACCGCGGGCTGCTGGAGAGTACGGGCCGGCTGGCCGGCCGGCGGCGCGATCAGCAGGTGGACTGGACGTGGTCGATGGTGCGCGACGAACTGCTGGGCCGGCTGCGCGCCGACCCGGCGGTCGGCGCGCTGGCTCCCGGGCTGGAACGGCAGGTCAGGGACGGTGAGTTGACGGCGACGCGGGCGGCGGAGCGGATCCTGGACGCGTTCGGCGGCTGAGCGGCGCCGAA
>NZ_JACBXC010000064.1 GCF_013870535.1 Streptomyces phytophilus
GGGCGCGAAGATCGGGCTGGCGGCGGCCGCGATCGGCGGCCTGCTGGTGATTTTGAACAAGCTGAAGAATGACAAACCGGCCATCGAGGTCGACGCGCTCGGCACCGCGCTGAACACCCTCGCGACGAGGGGCAAGGTCACCGGCGAGCTGAAGAGCAATCTGGAGGAGATGTCCCAGTCGATCGCCATGGTCAGCAAGGGGGCGTCCGACAACCGGTTCGCGAAGCTCACCAGCGACTTCGGCACGTTCGTTGGCCTCGCCAAGGGCCCCGGGATCTCCGACGCGGCGAAGAACGTCGACGCCTGGGACAAGAGCATGGCGAACCTCGTGCGGGGCGGGGACGCGAAGACCGCGGCGGCGCAGTTCGAGATCCTGAAGAAGGCTTGGAAAGCTGGCGGCGGCGACATGGGCCAGCTCAAGCAGCACACGGATGACTACCGGAACGCGCTCGCCGACGCCCGGTTCGAGGCCAAGTTGGCGGCGGAGGCGCAGGGCCTGTTTGGTCGGCAGGCGCAGCAGACGCAGCGGGCACTCGCGGCGCAGAAGCAGAGCGCGGACGGGCTCCGGCAGTCCATCCAGGCGCTGAACGATGTGCAGCGCGCCGGACTCGGCGGCATGAATGCGTTCGAGCAAGCCGTTGATGACGCCGCGAAAGCCGCGCGGGAGAACCGCGGTGCGCTGCGCATGGTGGGCGGCGAACTCGACCTCAACTCGCAGAAGGCCCGAGACGCTGACACGGCGCTGCGCGACTTGGCGCAGAAGACGGATGAGGCGGCGGCGTCCGCGCGGGACTCTGGTGCGTCGTGGGCGAAGGTCAACGGGATCTACGGCCGTGGTCGGAGCAAGCTGATCGAGTACGCGCATGAGATGGGCCTGACGAAGGGCCAGGCGCGGCAACTCGCGAACGAGATCCTGAACATCAAGGGCCTGAAGAAGGTCCGCATCGAGATGGAGAAGGAAGACGCCGTCAAGGGCCTGCGGGAGGTCAAGGCGGCGATCAACCGGACGCCGGGGGCGAAGAAGGTCACGGTCAGCACGCTCAACAAGCGGGCGATCGCCGCGCTGGAGGCTGTCGGGCTGAAGACGAAGCGGCTGCCGAACGGCCGGACCGCGGTGTTCACGAAGAACGGGCAGGCGCTGGGCAGCATCGGCGAGGTGACTCGGGCGCTGGGGAACATCCCGCGCACCGTGAACACGACGGTGACGACCACCTATCAGATCCGCGGCCACAAGAGCATCCCGTCCGGCACCTACTACGGATCCACGGCGGGCCGGTCGGCGGACGGCAACATCTACGGCAAGGCGTACGCCGACGGGGGGATGGAGCAGCACGTAGCTCAGATCGCGCAGCCCACGTACCGCATGTGGGCGGAGCCGGAGACGGGCGGGGAGGCGTACATCCCGATGTCGCCGGCGAAGCGCCCGCGGTCGCTCGCGATCTTGGATGAGGTGGCGGACCGGTTCGGGTATCGGCTGGAGGGGATGGCGAACGGCGGGATCCAGTCGTTCGCTAGCGGTGGGCTGACGGACCGGCAGCGGCGGGCGCGGGAGCGCCGCAAGGAGGAGCTGCGGCGGATCCGCGAGGCCCGCGGTGAGTTGTCGGGCGCGTTCGACATCAGCCGGTTCGGGCAGCGCGCGGGCTACTCCCGGGATCCGTTCGTGAAGCAGCTCGCGGGCGCCGACAGCATGGGCGACCTGGTGTCGAACCTGAACAAGTGGCGCAGCGTGATCCGGAAGGCTGCGGAGGGTGGCGCGGAGCGGCGGCTGCTGCGGGGCATGGACCGCACCGGGGCGGCGCTGATCAGGCAAGAGCGGAACCTGAACCGGGTCAATGCGTCGCTGGAGAAGGCGCGCGACAAGCTGTCTGACCTGCGGCAGTCGGCGTCTCAGCTCCGGGACTCGGTGAAGGGCGGCATCGTCTCGTCGGCGAACGTCACCGGCGTGATGGAGCAGACCAACGGGCGGATCCCCACCACCGGGCTGATCCTGTCCCAGCTCCAGACCGACCGGGACAAGTCCGGGAAGCTGGCCAGCGCGCTCGCGACGCTGAAGAAGCGGGGCCTCGACAAGCGGCTGATCTCGGAGATCGCCGAGGCGGGTATTGAGGGCGGCGGGCTGGAGACGGCGCAGGGGCTGCTCGGTGCGGACAAGGCGCAGATCAAGCGCATGAACTCGCTGCGGTCGCAGATCGCGTCGAACGCTGGGAAGGTCGGGGACACCGCGCGAGATGCGATGTATGCGGCGGGGATCGACGCGGCTGAGGGCCTGGTCCGGGGGTTGCAGAAGAAGCAGAACGCGATCGAAAAGCAGATGCTGAAGATCGCCCGCGCCATGGAGAAAGCCATCCGGCGGGCACTGGAAAGTAACTCGCCATCGCGCCGGATGGAGCGCGTCGGCGATGACACCGCGGAGGGGTACGGGCTCGGCATTGAGCGGAACCGCAGGGTGCCGCGGGCGTGGCAGTCGCTCCTCGCCGTGCCGTCCGCGCCGGGCGCGGTGTCGGCGATGCCCGCCGGCCGCCGCGGTGGCGATGGGGCGATGGCGCCGATCATCGTGCACCAGACGATCACCCTCGACGGCAAGGTCATCGCCCGGGAGACGTTCGAGCCCCTGCAAGGCGAGATCCGCCGTCACGGCGGCGACCCCGCCGTGCTCACGAGGAAGGTGGCCTTCCGATGAGCTTCCCTGAAGACCACCTTGACCTGCACGTGGAGATGCAGCTCGGCGGGGTGTGGACCGACCTCGGCGGCGACCCCCGCGGGATCGACGGCACTACGGCAATCGAGATCAAGCGCGGTCGCGGCGACGAGTCCGGCGACGTGCAGCCCGGCACCTGCACGATGACGCTGGACAACCGCACCGGGAAGTACTCGCGGCGCAGTCCGCTGTCGCCGTACTACGGTCAGTTGGGCCTGAACACGCCGCTGCGCGTGTACGCGAACGAGGGCGCCTCGTACCTCAGCATCAACGACTTCTCCGGCGACCGCGCATCCACCCCGGACGCCGCCGCGCTGGACATCACCGGCGACATCGACGTCAGGATCGAGGTCCGCCTCGACTCCCCGTTCGCCTCCGGCACACAGTGCCTCATCGGCAAGTACGACACCGCGGGCAACCAGCGCAGTTGGCGGCTGCTGCTGGTGGACAGCGGCCTCGTGTTCACGTGGTCTACGACCGGCACCGACTTCAACACCGCCACCGCGTCCACGACGGTGCCGGTGCCGCCGTCGAAGCGGATCGCGGTCCGCGCCACGCTGGACGTGAACGACGGTGCCGGCGGCTGCGAGGTGAAGTTTTGGTGGGCGCCGACGATCGACGGGCCGTGGACGATGATCGGCGACCCGCAGAACGGCGCATTCACCACGAGCGTGTTCGCGGGCACGGCGCCGCTGGATGTGGGGCAGATCCAGACGTTGACGGGATTCACAGCGCCGCAGGGCCAGATCCTCGCCGCGCAGGTCCGCAACGGCATCAACGGCACGCTGGTCGCCTCGCCGGAGTTCACCGCGCAGACGCCGGGCGCCACGAGCTTCGCGGACTCCACGGGGCTGACGTGGACCCTCGCCGATAACGCCACGATCAGCAACCGCAGGCAGCGGTTCATCGGCGAGGTGTCCGAGTGGCCGGCGGAGTGGACGGAGGGCGGCCACGACTCCACCGTCACCATCACCGCGTCCGGCGTGCTGCGGCGCCTCCAGCAGCCCGGCGCACCCCCGATCCGATCCGCGCTCACCCGCGCCATCACCGACGCCGAACCGCTGGCGTACTGGCCGCTGGAGGACGAAGCAGGCGCCACGCAGGCCGCGTCCGGGCTGGAGGACGGCGCGCCCCTTGCGGTGACGGGGCTGACGTTCGGTAGCGATGACAGCCTGCCCGCCGCGCTCGCACTCCCCACGGCCGCCGACACCGCGACGCTCAAGGGCACCGTGACCAGGGCCGTCGCGGGCGGCTGGCACGCCGAGTTCGTGTACCGGCTCGACAGCCTTCCGGCGGTGACGACGACGTTCCTGCGCATCAACCTCGCCGGCGCCGGCGCCGCGGTGTCGTACGTACGGGTGCGGATCGACAACACGGCGATCACCGCGGAGGCCCGCGACAACGCCGACACCGTGGTCGCCACGGGGTCGCTGACGAACGCCGACGCGCTCGACGACTTCGCCGACGGCACGTGGCACCGGTTGCAGTTCTTCTCATACGTCTCTGGCGGCACCACGAACGTGTGCATCGGCTGGCGGGCCGTGGACGACAGCAGCAACTGGTTCACGTGGACGTCGTACTCCGGCGCCGCCGGCGCCATCACCGGCGTGCAGACCACCTGGAGCGGCCTCGACGGCATGGCCGCCGGGCACCTGTCCGCGTGGGACACCGGCGGCGTCGCAACGAACGACCCGGGCATGGACACGTACGACAACGCCGACGAGGCGTGGGCCGGGGAGACGGCGCTCGCCCGGATGAGCCGCGTTGGCTCGGCGGAGGATGCGACGCTGCTGACGGGGTTCTACGACGGGGACCAGGCCAGCGCGTCGGAGGCGGTGGGGCCGCTACTTCCGGCGCCGATCCTCGACGTGATCCGTAGTGCGGCCGACGTGGACGACGGGATCTTGTTCGAGCCGCGGGACGGCAGCCTGCCGCGGCTGAACTACCGGGACAGGGCCACGTTGTACAACCAGGCGCCGGCGTTGACGATCAACTACACCGGCGGCTCCGGGCTCGTGACGCCCCTCCAGCCAATCGGCGACGACCAGACGACGCTGAACGACCTCACGGTGCAGCGCGAGTCCGGCAGCTCCGGGCGGTACGTACAGGAGACCGGGCCGCGGAACGTGCAGCTGCCGTCCGCCGATCCTGAGGGTGTCGGCAGGTACGCGGACAGCCTCAGCCTGAACCTCGCGACCGACTCGCAGTGCTACCCGCATGCCGCGTGGCGCGTGCGGAAGGGCACCGTCGACGAGGACCGCTATCCGCTGGTCAAGCTCAAGCTGCAGTCTGCGCCCGACACCATCACCGCGGCGGCCGAGGTCGACGTGGGCGACCGCGTGCAGATCGTCAACGTGCCGTGGGACCGGTCGCCGTTCCTGGCGCCTGAGCCGATCGATCTGATCGTCGTCGGCTACACGGAGCGCCTTGCGCAGTTCGCGTGGGAGATCGACCTCGTGTGCGTGCCCGCGTCGCCGTACACCGTGGGCGTGGTCGAGGACGTGCTCCTCGGGCACGTCGACACGGACGGCAGCGAGCTGTACGCCGACGCCACCTCGTCGGCCACGGAGTTGCAGGTGCTCACGACCGACAGCGACCCGTGGACGGTCGGGAGCATCGCCTACACCGGCGCGACGGCGACCGCGGCCGGCTACTCGGCGGCGGCGAATTACCTGGTCACGCCCGACGCGGATGCGGCCGATGTCGCGGTCGGCAACTCGGTGCGGATCTTCACCGCCAGCGGCGCGCTGAAGGAGCCCACCGTCTTCACGGTCGCGTCAAAGAGCAGCGCGTTCGGCTTCACGAACATCGTCTTCAGCCCGGCCGCGGCGGCGGTCACCGCGCCGGGCGAGCAGCTGCGCGTGCTGACGAGTACGGGCTTCGGCGGCGACTTCCCCATCGATCTGCGCGTCGGCGGCGAGATCGTCACCGCGTCGGGTATCGCCTCGTACGCGAGCGACAGCTTCACCCGCTCCGTGTCCAACGGGTGGGGCACCGCCACCAGCGGGCAGACGTGGACGTCGACGGGCGAGCCCGCGTCGGACCGGGCTGTGACCGGCACGCGCGGCACGATCACCCTCGCCGCGAACGTCGCCAACACCCGCTGGCAGCGTCTCGTGTCCATGGGGGACTGCGAGGTGCAGGTGTCCATCTCGCCGTCGCAGGTGGCCACCGGCAACAGCTTCTTGCCCAGCATCCTGTTCCGCTACCAGAGCACCAGCGCGTTCTACCGGGCCCGGCTGCGGTTGCTCACGACGGGCGCGGTGCAGATCGAGGTCGTCAACTTCACCACGGTCGTCGGGGCGACGGTGACCACCGGCCTCACCTACGCGGCGAACGACGTGCTGTGGCTGCGGGCGGCGATCAGCGGTCAGACGATCTCGGCGAGGGTCTGGAAGAACGGCACGCCTGACCCGATCACGTGGCAGGTGAGCCAGACCATCCCCGGCGGGTCCCTGGCCACGGGCGATGTGGGCGTCACCGCGTCCGCGTTCTCCGGGAACACCAACGTCTCGCCGGTGCTCGCGTTCGACTCGTTCGAGATCGTCAACCCGCAGCGGTTCGCGGTCGCGCGGGCCGTCAACGGCATCTCGAAAGCCCAGTCCGCCGGCGCGGATATTGCGCTGGCCTATCCCTCGATCATCGCCCTGTAGGAGGAGGTCCCGTGCCGTACGTTGTGCCGCCGCCCGGCCGCCGCATCACCAACGCCACGCTCCGCAGCATGGTCGGCGAGTGGCAGACCTACCCCGTCGCGTGGTCGGCGGACTCCGGCACCACCACCCTCGGCACCGGCAGCCTCGTCGGCCGCTACTGCGTGATCGGCGGCCTGTGCCAGTTCACGGTGCGCCTGGAGTGGGGCACCACCACAACGCAGTCCGTGTCCGACTCGAACTGGAAATTCAGCCTCCCGGTGTCGCCGTACACGGGCGACGGGTCCACGTTCCAGCCGGTGGAGGCATGGATTTACAACGCCTCCGACAGCGGCACCGCCTCGCGGTGGCCGTCCCGCGCCTACATCAACGCCAGCGGAAACGTCGAGTTCATCGTCCCGAACGCCAGCAGCCTCGTCGTGGACTCCGCCGCTATCCCGACCGCAACCGGAGGCAGCACCACGACCCTGCGGCCTGGCACTGAGGTGTGGGCCATCAACGACCGCCTCAACCTCTACGGCTCGTACGAGACCGCGTAAGGAGTGCGCATATGCCGTACGGAACCCCCACAGGGCCGCTGACCCCGATCTACTCGGTGTCGGTCCGGCACGACGCGTTGACCCAGGGCGGGTCGCCGATGCCGTTCTTCATCGAGGCGCGTCCCGAGGACGTCGTCCCGGAGGACGCGGACGCCCTCTTTCAGAAGCTTCTCGACCTGATCAACACCGCGGACGGCTTCCAGGTGATGGAGCCGGTGAAGCGGTACGAGTACCGCCAGGTGGTGACCCCGTCGTGATCAAGGGCATTGACGTCTCCGCCGAGGCTCGGTTCTGGGCGAAGGTCCAGCCGACCGGCTTCTGCTGGGAGTGGACGGCCAGCAAGCTCCGCGGCTACGGCCAGTTCGGTCTCCGGGCGGGGAAGTTGGTACGCGCACACCGCTTCGCGTACGAGCTGCTGGTCGGCCCGATACCGGAGGGCCTGGAACTCGACCACCTGTGCCGGAACCGCTCCTGCGTCAACCCCGACCACCTCCAGCCCGTAACGCACCGCCTGAACGCGGGCCGCCGGCCCATGCGTTCGCACTGCCCCAACCGCCACGAGTTCACGCCAGAGAACACGTACGAGCACGCCGGCCACCGGTACTGCCGCACGTGCAGGAGCGAGCGGGGTACCGCCCGAAGAGCCGCGAGGGCGGCCGCATGAGCCAGAGGAGATGACCATGGCCACACCACTGTCCGCCGCCCGGCTGCTCGCCGCCCTGAAGGCCGAGGGCCTCACCGTGCACGAGCACACCGGATGGCGCACTCACGAACGCGACGCCGCCACCGGCAAGAACTTCGGCCCCGTCTACGGCGTGCTCATCCACCACACCGCCGGCCACAACGACCTCGAACTGTGCTGGCGCGGCCGACCGGGACTGCCTGGCCCGCTGTGCCACTCGTGGCTCGGCAAGACGGCCGGCTTGTGGATGCTGTCCGCGGGCCGGGCGAATCACGCCGGACTCGTCGACGCCGATGTCCTGTCCGCCCTGCGCCGCGAGGTCAAGCTGCCACGTGACGACCAGGCCAACGCCGACGGCAACGACGCACTGTACGGCCTGGAGATCGAGAACCTGGGCAATGGCCGGGACCCGTATCCCGACGGGCAGTACGAGAAGGCAGTGAAGTGGGCCGCGGCGATTTGCCGGGCGCACGGCTGGACGGAGAAGTCGGTGGCCGGGCACAAGGAAGCGCAGCCCGGGAAGATCGACCCGTCGTTCGACATGGACGACTTCCGGGCCGCGGTGAAGGCACAGCTTGCCCGCAAGCCCGACGCCAAGCCGCCGGCGAAACCGCCGAGCCCGGCCCACCCGGTCGTGGACCTCTCACGGCTCGTGACGGCCGCGCGCACCGACCCTTCCGCCCGGCAGGGCCACATCACGTACATGGCCGGGGTGAACCTCGTGGAGCACGCGCTCCGCAAGGAGGGACTGCTCGCCAAGGCGTACGCCGGGGACGGGCACTTCGGGACCACGACCGTCACCGCGTACGCGAAGTGGCAGCGGCGCTGCGGCTACAGCGGCCGGGCCGCCGACGGCATCCCCGGCAAGACCTCCCTGGCCCGGCTGGGCAGGGAGCACGGATTCGACGTGAAGGACTGATCATGCATGCGATCTTCGTGAACTGGATGCGGACCGTCGTGCCGCTCGCCGTCGGCTGGATCGTCGCCGGCGCGGACGTGCTCGGCATGAACGTGGACGGGACCGCGACCGCGGCGCTCCTCATGGCCGTGGCGTCGGCGGCGTACTACACCCTGTTCCGGCTGGTGGAGGAGTACGCCGGCCGGGTGGGGAACAGCACGCTGCGGACGCTCGCCGGTGTGCTGCTGGGCTGGGCACGGCCGCCGGAGCAGGCGTCCGCCGCGGCCAGCGCGCGGCGTGTGGAGTCGGTGCCGCCGTCGGACGCGCTCTGACCTGGAGACCGTCATGAGGCGTGAGGGACACAAGGTCAAGATGGTGCCGCAGACCATGCCTGCGCCGCCGCCCCCGCCTCCGCCTGCGGTGGTGCACTGCTCCGGGTGCCGCTGCCAGCGCGGGAGCGAGGACGCCCCGGAGGCGACGAGTCCTGAAAGGGAGCGATGAGTGGCCGATGAGCCGACCCTCGGCGAGGTCGTACGCCGCCTTGAGCACGTCCACCTGGACCTCAAGGAGGACTTCCGCGGGCTCGGCGGGCGACTCGACTCCAAGGTCAGCATGGAGCGGTACCAGCTCGAACAGCAGGCCGGACAGGAGCGGGAGCGGCTGCTCGCGGAGCGGGTCCGCGCGCTGGAAGAGGCACGGGAGAAGGAGCGGCAGGAGGCCGAGGACGAACGACGCAGGGCAGCGGACCGGCGGCGCGCAGACCGCCGGCTGCTGTTCACCGCGCTCGTCGCCCCGGTGCTGCTGATCGTGTTGCAGGTGTACCTCAACTCACAGGGAGCAGGGGCGTGAGCGGCCACGTAAGCCGGGACCAGATGCACCGGCGCAAGGACATCGCGTTCGCGGTGGCGGTGCTGGTGAGCATCGGCCTGTTCATGCTGCTGGTGGTGTGGGTCCAGAACCTCGCCGGCGACCTCCGCCAATCCAACGAGGACCGTGATGCCCTGGCGCGGCAGGTCGAGCGCCTCGGCGGTACGCCGGTGGCCGGGGACCCGGGGCGGGCCGGTGAGCGTGGCGAGCCCGGAGCGGCGGGCAGTGACGGCGCGGCCGGCCCGGAGGGCGAGAGGGGGGAGGCCGGAGCGGAGGGCGAGCCGGGCGCCGCCGGGAAGGGTGGCGCGGACGGGCAGGATGGCCAGCCCGGGGACCCCGGCACACCGGGCGAGGACGGCACGCCGGGAGCCGCGGGCGCCAACGGCGCCGACGGCGCGACCGGCCCGACCGGAGCGCAGGGCCCGCAGGGCGAGAAGGGCGCCACGGGCGAGCAGGGTCCGCGCGGTGAGCAGGGTCCGTCGGGGCCGGCGCCGGCGTCGTGGACGTTCGTGTTCGGCGGTGTGACGTACACGTGCACGCCGTCTGCGGAGGGGTCGACGCACTACACGTGCGCGGCTGACGGGCCGCCAGCGGACGACGGGCCGGGCAACGGGCAGGGGCCGCTCGCGCTGGCGCTGGATCCGAACCGGCGGCAGTACGGCTGACGTCAGCCTTCCGATTCCGGGGGGCGTGGGGGGAGTTGCGCCCCGGGCCGGCCGACGTACCACTCCCACAGGGCGCGGGTGATCGCGGACCGGTCGGAGCCTGCGGCGCGCGCTGCGGCGTCGAGGTCGTTCCACAGGTCGTCGTCTACGCCCCGGACGCCTCGCAGCTTGTGCTTGTGCGCGTTGGCCATGTGGTGATCTTCGCAGGGTGGTTGACCACCCGTCAAGAGGCTGCCATATTGGAGGTGGTTAACCACCTCCAATCAGGGAACTTAGGGGGACACATGCGAGGAAGAGCCATACGATCGGGCCTAGTCGCTGCGACTGCCGGCGCTGCCGTGGCGGGGGTGCTGCTCGCGGCCCCCGCGCACGCCGCGGACGGGCCGGTGTACTCGGGGAAGGGCTGGAAGGCGTTCACCAGCGCGGGCATCTACAGCATCAGCCCCGACCCGTACGTCATCCGGTTCGCAAGCGCGACCGCCCGGGACCGACTCACCCCGGCGTTGAAGAGGGCCGCCGTGCAGATCACCGAGGTGACCGGCGTGAAGGTCACAGTGTCCAGCGAGCTGACCCCGGGCGCGCGGCCGCCGTGCTCAGAGCAGCCTCGTCACGTGATGACCTTCCACATGAAGTACCGGCCGATCGGTAAGAGGGGCATGAGCCAGTCGTACGCCTGCACGTCAGGGGCGGACGGCAGCGCCTTCGGGGGTGCGGTGGTCATGAACTCCGAGTACTGGACGTCGCCGAACTGGTTCTCGAACAACAAGACCACGAACCGGGTGATGCGCGACAACGTGACGCTCCACGAGTTGGGGCACCTGTTCGGGTTGGCACACGTGAACACCGATCGGGATGGGGATGGCCGGGTCGAGGGTGGGGAGTGCGTGCGGAACAGCGCTGGCCGCAAGCCGGTGATGTGCACGCCTACGGGCGGCTACCGGACTGCCGCGAGCGGTGGTCGGTACACGTGGGAGTTCGACGTGCCGGGGCTGCGGCAGATGCGGAAGAACTACGACCTGCGGTAGAAGCGGCCCGACTGCTGCACGGTTCGTGGCCGACCTCACACAGAACCGGCCTTACCTCTTACCCTGGCAGTGTCGAGCTGCAGAGAAAGAGGTAAGGCCGTGACGTCTCCAGATGATACCCGCCCGGCACCGACGTTCGGGGAGAGGGTGAAGGCCGCCCGGGAGCGCAAGGGTCTCACTCGGCCAGTCCTCGGCGGACTCGTAGGCCGCGGCCCCGACTGGGTCAAGGCGATCGAGTCCGGCCGGCTCCACATGCCCCGGATTCAGATGCTGCTGCGCCTCGCCGAAGCGCTGGGCGTCGAGGAACTGGCCGAACTCACAGGCGAAACCCGGCTCGCGCGGAGCGCCTACTCCAAGAACCTCCACGCCTCCCTCACGACGGTCCGCGACGCCCTGGTGTCGTACTGGGTCACCCAAGGGTCCCCGGTGGCTGTCGAGGACTACGTGACGCGCATCGACGGCGCCTGGCGGGCGTGGCACACCTCGCAGCATGAGCGCGCTGCCATCGCGCCGATGCTGCCGCGCCTCATCGCCGACGGCCGCGCCTCCCAGCACGCCGCCGACGACCGCGCCCACCGCCGCCAGTTCGCCACACAGCTCGCCCGCGTCTACCACTTGGTGCAGCTGTACGGCTCGTTCCAGCCCGCCCCGGAAATGGTGTACATGGCGTCGGACCGGGCCATGCTCACCGCCCAGGACGCAGACGACCCCGCCGCCATCGCCGGAGCCGCCTGGTACGCCAACCACGTCTGGCGCGACGCCGGAGAGGCCGCGGAGGCCCGCGTCGAACTGGCCCTCGACGTCGCCGACATGCTCCGGCCCGGCGACTCCACCGAGCAGCGGGCGCTGCACTCCTTGATGCATCTGGCGGTGGCGCTCTCCCACGCCAAGACCGGCCGGTCCGGGGAGGCGTGGCACCACCACGACGAAGCGGAGCGGGCCGCCCGCAAGCTCGGCGGGTACAGCCATCCGTGGCTGATGATCGGTACGGGCATGGTGGAGCACTACGCCGTCACGATGCACCTGGACTTGCAGCAGCCGCGCCGGGCGCTCGACGCCGCGCGGCGTATCTCCCCGGCGTCGATCGACTCCCGTACCCGCCAGTCCCGCTACCTCGTCGAGGTGGCCCGCGCCCACTACCAGCTGCACGAGCCGGACGCGGCCGTCTTCCACATGCTCAAGGCCCGCGACCGCTCGCACGACACGTTCGAGTTCTCGCTGTTTGCCCGATCAATGGTTGCGGAGATGCTGCCGGACCCGCCGCCCGCCCTCGCCGACGACATCCGCGACCTGGCCGGCACGCTCGCTCTCAGCTGAGGAGGGGTACAGGTTGTACCCCTCCGCAAGGGGGTACAACCTGTACCCCTGGGGGGCAGGTGGTGCCCGTACCGTCGGTGACGACCTGATCACCGACGACAGGCGACCGCCATGGACACCGAACCCGCCCGGCCCACGCTGGCGTTCATCTACGACCGGCACGCCACCCTGACGACCGGCACCCTCGACGAGCGCATACTGCGCTGCCGCCGGTACGCGGTCGAGCGGGGTTGGGTCATCGCCGGGGAGTGGGTGGACCGCGGGGACCCCGCGCTGACGAACTGGCTTCGTCCGAAGTGGGATCAGCTCGTGTACGCCATTGGCCAGGCCGCGGCGCCGCCCGTGTGCCTCGTCGACTCGTGGGACCGCATCAGCCGCGATGACAGTTGGCGCGGCATCCTCCGCATGGCCGTCTACCAGGCTGGCGGGTACTGCGCCACCGCCGCCGGGGAAGACGATCGCGACCCGGGCCACGGCCGTACTGCCGTCACCGCCCCGCTGGCTCTGAGGGGGCGGCCGTGAGCGCAGAGGCGGTCAACTCGGTGGGATGGCGCGGCTACCCGGCGACCGCCCCGAAGGGCGCCCCGGTGCGCTACTGCACCCACTGTGGCGACCTCGGCACCGCCACGCGCCCCGTCGAGTCCGTGGGCGAGGCGGGGGAATCCGGCGGTGGGTCCATGGTCTACGCGCACCCGACCTGCTGGCCGACGGACACGGCCCCCTGACGTCCGTGCCCGGGGGCGGGG
>NZ_JACBXC010000640.1 GCF_013870535.1 Streptomyces phytophilus
GGCCCGCGTCCGCGTACCGCACCCCGGCACGTGCGCGGGCTTCCTCGTCAGTGGGGCGGCCTACCCTTGGGCGGGTGTGCGGGGGACTTCGGCCTCTGACCTTGGGCGGGTGTGCGGGGGGCGTGGGGGACGTCAGCCCTTGATCGCCTCGTAGATGCTGAAGGCCGCCAGCAGCAGCATGACCCCCGCCGCCACCTTCGTGATCAGCTTCAGCGGCACGTAGCGCATCAGCGTCCGGCCGCCCAGGATCCCGATCGCCGCCACCGCCCACAGCGCGAGCACCGCGCCGATGCCGACCGACAGCCAGTCGTCGTAGCGCGCGGCGAGGTTCGCGGTCATGATCTGCGTCAGGTCGCCGAACTCGGCGACCAGGATCAGCATGAAGCCCGCCCCCGCCACCTTCAGGAAGCTCTGGTCGGAGGGGGCCTTGACCTCCTCCTCGTCGTCGTCCTTCTTCAGCAGCAGGACCAGCGCACCCGCCAGGAACAGCGCGCCGACGATCGCCTGCACCGGCCGCTGCGGGAGCTGCGCGAGCAGGCTGCCGGCGGCGATGGCGAGGCTGACGTGGACGACGAAGGCGGCGGCGACGCCGGCGAAGACGTAGGAGGCGCGGTAGCGGGTGCCGAGCATGAGGCCGGCGAGCGCGGTCTTGTCGGGGAGTTCGGCGAGGAAGACGACGCCGAAGACGATCGCGACGGTGCTGATGCTGAGCAAGGTTCCTACTCTCGGTCGGGCGCCGTACCGAGAGGCTATGCGGTGGGCAGACCTCGGCACGGCAGCGTCAACGGACACTGCGGCCGAAGGTCTCGCCGGCGCGGACTTCCCGCGGCCCTGCGGGCCGTGCGGTTCCGCGCTCCGGGCGCCGGCCCAGCGGGCTGGGCAGTATGTCGACGGCACCGGCTGAGGGCTACTCCCCTTCAGACGTCCCCGAGTGTAGGCGATGCACCCGGCCGCGGGCGACCAGCTCCAGCACCACCGCGACCGCCACCGCCTGCACCGCCATCAGCGCGACCAGCACGAAAAGCTGCACCGCACCGGCCTCGACGGGCGACGCGCCGCCCAGCAGCATGCCGACGTACGCGCCGGGGAGTGTGACGAGGCCCACGGTGCGGGTCTGGTCGAGGCCGGGGATCAGGGCGTCGGAGGCGGCCGGGCGGGCGATCTCCAGCCGCGCCTCGCGGTCCGGCAGTCCGAGCGCGAGGCCCGCTTCCACCTCGCCGTGCCGGGCGGCCAGTTCGTCGAGCGCGCGGCGCCCGGCGAGTACGGTGCCGGTCAGCGCGCCGCCGATGAGGATGCCGCTGACCGGGATGAGAGCGATGTCGTCGACCGCGACGAGGCCGGTGAGCGGCAGCGCGGCGACGACCGGGGCGACGCCGGCGGCGATGGGGGCGGCGGCCCAGCGCCAGGTGCGGTTGTGCGTGATGCGGCGGCCCGCGGTCCAGGTGGCGACGGCGAACATCAGCGCCACGAAGGCCAGGAGCAGGGGCACGGCGCGTACGACATAGCCGATGACGAGGGAGACGGCGGCGAGTTGGGCGGCGGCGCGCGGCCCGGCGGTGGCGATGGCGCGCGCGTGTGGTGAGCCCCCGAGGGTTTTCCGGCCCTTCCCGCCCCCTCGGCCCTTGCCGCCGCCGCGGGGCGTTCCGGTCTGCCGGTGCTCCTGCCCCTCGCCGAGCCGGGCCACCGCGGCGACGGTGACCGCGGCGGCCAACAGGGCGGTGAGCACGGCCGCGAGGGTGGCGTTGACGGGCAGCACCAGCCGAGCGTAGTCCGGTTGCGGGGCGGCGGCGCCGGGGGCGTGGCGAGGGCAAACCCGCCACGCGGTCTTGCGATGACATGGCCATGTCCTCAAGGTGTTACCTGGCGCCTGCAGAAACGACACTTCGCAGCGCCAGCATCACGTGCACGTGCACAACACCCCCCATAGATCCGGGAGTTCCTATGTCCGGCATTTCTGCGCGGCCAGCGTCGCGTCTCAAGGTCTACGCGCGTCGCCTCGCCGCGCCGCTCGCGGCCGCGGCGCTGCTGCTGACCGCGGCACCCCACGCCCAGGCCGAACCGCCCACCCCGCCCGGCCCCGACACCGCCCTCGGCTACCTCGCCGAGATCACCACCGCGCCCGAAGGCTCCTCCGACGGCTACGACCGCGACCTCTTCCCGCACTGGAGCACCCAGTCCGGGGCCTGCAACACCCGCGAGGTCGTGCTCAAGCGGGACGGCGAGAACGTCGAGCAGGACGCCAGCTGCGCCGCGGTCAGCGGTTCGTGGTACTCCCCGTACGACGGCGAGACCTGGACCGCCGCGTCCGACGTCGACATCGACCACATGGTGCCGCTCGCCGAAGCCTGGCGCTCCGGCGCCAGCGCGTGGAGCACCAGCGAGCGCGAGAAGTTCGCCAACGACCTCGACATCGCCCAGCTGCTCGCGGTGACCGACAACGTCAACCAGTCCAAGGGCGACAAGGACCCGGCGGAGTGGATGCCGCCGTCGACCGGCTACCACTGCACCTACGCGAGCATGTGGGTGTGGGTCAAGCACACGTACGACCTGACCGCCGACGACGCGGAGAAGTCGAAGCTGGAGTCCGTCCTGTCCGGCTGCTGACCGCCCGAGGGGCCCGGCGGCCCCGGCGGCCCCGGCAGTCCGGCAGTCCGGCAGTCCGACGGCACGCGGGCGCGGCGCGGAACTCCCGTGCCGCGCACCTCGGTTCGGCTGCCGCCGGCCGGGCACCGCCGGCCCGCCCGCCGCGCCGCGCGCGGCAACCCGGCGCCGTACCGCCGTGTTTGCCCCGGGCGATTCGGGCTAGCCGCCCTGTATGACTGTGTGGCTGATCATCATCGTGGTCGTGGCCGCCGCCGCAGCAGCGGCCCTGATAGTCATGCGCAACCGCGGCTTCGATCTCGGCCTGCCAGGCGGGCCGCGAGGACTGCGGAGGCGCTTCGGACCGGAGTACGACCGTACGGTCGAGCGCCACGACGGCGACCGCAGGGCCGCCGAGAAGGAGCTGGCCGAGCGCGTCCGCAAGTACGGCAAACTGCGGACCGTACGCCCCGACCCCGCGGCCCGCGAGCGCTACGACGCCGAATGGAGCCTGGTCCAGGAGCACTTCGTCGACTCGCCCACCCGGGCCGCCGCCGAGGCCGACCAGCTCATCGCCCGGCTCGCCGGCGACTGCGGCTTCCCCGCCGAGGAGTACGACGAACGGGTCGCCGCCCTCTCCGTCCACCACCCGCGGCGCGTCGGCGACTACCGGCGGCTGCACCGGCTGGCCCAGGCCGAGCGCGGCCGGGCGGGCGCGGAGCCGCCCACCGAGGAGGCCCGCACAGCGCTGCTCCGCACCCGGGAGCTGTACACGGAGCTGGCCGGCCGGCCCGCCTCCTCCGGTGCGCTGCCGAAGGCGCCGCCGCCTGCGGAGGCCCCGGAGGCGGCGAAGGGCGCGAAGGCCGAGAAGGCGG
>NZ_JACBXC010000641.1 GCF_013870535.1 Streptomyces phytophilus
CGGAACCAGCGCCGCTTCGGTGCCGGTGTGTCGTCGCCCGCCCCGTCCGCCTCGTCGAACAGCAGGTAAGTGACCGGTCCGGAGAGCTGGGACGCGGGGCCGGTCTCCGGTGCGGCGGTGACGAACATCAGCCGCCGTCCGCGGCCGGGGGACTCGATCGGCAGGACGCGGGTGCGGTAGAGGCCGTTCTCGCTGATCATCCCCTCGCGCTCGTAGAGGCTTACCAGAACCAGGCCCATGCGCCGCTCCAGTTCCTCCCCGTCCCGCATGTCCGACTGGTTCACCTGGGACCTGACGGTGATGCCGCCGCGGTCCTGCCAGGTGCAGGCCAGATCGAGCAGTTCCTCGGCCTCCTCCTGGCCGGTCGGGGCGGACCGCCAGAGGATCATCACGTGCTCCAGCTTTTCGGTGAACTCGTTCGCGGGCTTCCCGCGCGGCCGCCCGGTCGGCACCACCGGCGTCCCCAGTTCACCGCGGCAACCCCTCGCCGGGCAGCCCGGGTTCCGCGGATCGAAGCAGTTGCGGCACAAGGTGTAGCGGCAGACCTGGCACTGGAGGCCGATCGGGTTGGTCACGACCAGGCGCACCTGCGCGGCGATGTCGTGGCCCGAGTACCAGAACTGCGTGCAGCGGTTGCACTCGGTCGCGATGGGTGCGAAGTAGGGGTTCCCGTGCTGCTGCCGGGTGACCGGTTCGGCGATGTCGGGATCCGCGGTGCGGCGCATCCCGGTGTACAGGAGCGGCAGGGCGAGGCGGAACGCCTCGGCGGACCGGCCGTGCGCCCGCAGGTGGCGCAGGGTCGCGTCGAGCGCCGATCCGTACCGGCGCTCGCACCGCAACCGCTCGACCTCTTCCGTCAGTTCGGGCACGGGGCCGTCGTGCCCCGGGAAGTGAAATCCTTCGGTGTCGTACGCCGCCACTCCTGACTCCTCTCCTTGCCCTGCCGGTCGGGCGGACGGCCACGGTAGGTGCCGCGCTCGGGGACCGGTCCCGGTCGGGCGCGACCCGAGGTCGCAACCGCGTCGTCGCCCGCTCCGGTCCGGCGGGCCGCCCGTCGCCGGGACCGCTCCCAGCATGACCTGGGGAAATACGTGGGATGTTAATTAGTCAGGTGGATTGACAAATTGACAGGCGGTTGTCAGCATCGGCGCCGTTCGGAATCTCGAACGCCGCCGCTGCCCCACGGAGAGCCGCCATGCCCACCTGTCACGTCCGCAACCCAGGAACCGGCGAGCACCTGGGAGAGGTACCGCAGTTCACCCCCGAAGACGTCGATCACGTGGCCGAGTCGGCGGTACGCGGGCAGCGTGCCATGGCCGCCATGCCCGCCCACCAGCGGGCCGCCCGGCTGACCAAGGTCGCCGCCCTGCTCGACGCGCACACCCCCGAACTCGCCGCGCTGCTCGCCGCCGAGAACGGCAAGCCCCTGGCCCAGACATCGGACGAACTCGCCGCCGCCGCCCGCATCTTCCGCGGCTTCGCCGGGGAGGCGACCCGGCTGTTCGGACGCCAGATCCCCCTGGACGCCGTGCCCGGTCTGGAGCGCCACCTCGCCGTGACGCTCGTCGAGCCGCTCGGCCCGATCGCCGCCCTCGTCCCGTTCAACTACCCCGTCGAGCTGTACGCCCACAAGGCTGCCGCCGCCCTCGCCGCCGGCAACGCCGTCGTCGTCCAGGCGCCGCTGCGCTGCCCCCTGACTGTGCTGCGCGTCGCCGAACTCGTCGCCGCGGCGGGCTTCCCGCCGGAGACCCACCAGGTGTTCACCGGCGGCCCCGACGTCTCCCGCCGGCTCGCCGACGCCCCGGCCGTCGCGGCCGTCAGCCTCACCGGCAGCACCGCGGCGGGCCGCGAGATCGCCCGCCGTGCGGCGGCGACGCTGAAGAAGACCCACCTGGAGCTGGGCGGCAACGACGCGCTCATCGTCTGCGACGACGCCGACGTGGACGCCGCCGCCGAGGCGGTCGTCCTCGGCCGGCTCGCCCGCGGCAACGGCCAGATCTGCTGCGCCGTCAAGCGCGTGTACGTCCAGGACGCCGTGCACGACGAGTTCGTGGACGCCCTGCTGGCCCGCACCATCCGCCTCAACGTCGGGGACCAGCTGGAGCCCGGCACCGACGTCGGCCCGCTGATCAGCGAGGAGGCCGCGGAGCGGGTGGAGACCGCGGTGGCCGCGCTGATCAGGGACGGCGCGCGGCGGGCGGCCGGCGGCTGGCGCAGCAAGGCGTTCTACGAGCCGGCGGTGCTGGTCGACGTCCCCGACGGCAGTCCGGCGCTGGCCGAGGAGATCTTCGGCCCGGTCGCGCCCGTCGCCCGGTTCGCGGACCCGATGGACGCGGTCCGGATGGCCAACGACTCCCCGTACGGGCTGCAGGCCGCCGTCCACACCCGCGACCTGCGGCGGGCGTTCGCGATGGCCGGCCGGCTGCGGGTCGGCGGCGTCGTCATCAACGGCTCCACCGCCCTGCGCGCCGAGAACCTGCCGTTCGGCGGCCCCGGCGACACCGGCGGCAGCCGCGAGGGACTGCACGACACCGCGCGCGAGTTCACCCGCCAGAAGACCGTCATCGTGCAGGACGCCCTCGTATGAGCGCCCCGGAGAAGCGCGCCACCGGGCCCGAGGTGCTGCGGATGAGCGACGTGCACAAGTCGTACGGCCGCACGGAAGTGCTCCACGGCGTCGACCTCGTCGGACACGCCGGCGAGGTCCTCGCCCTCGTCGGCGCCAACGGGGCCGGGAAGTCCACCCTCATCAAGGTGCTCGCCGGGGCCGAGCCGATGAGCGCCGGTGAGCTGCGGGTGGGCGGCGAGCGCGTCGCGTTCGGCTCCCCGCACGCGGCGCAGGCCCACGGCATCCGCACCGTGCACCAGGAACTGACGCTGGTCCCCGAGCTGTCGGTCACCGAGAACCTGCTGCTCGGCAGGCTGCCCCGGCGGCTCGGCGGGCTCGTCGACTGGCGCGCCGCGCACGCCCGCGCCGCCGAACTCCTCGCGGGCATCGGCTTCGATGCCGTCGACCCGCGCGCGAGGGCCGGCCGGCTCAGCGTCGCCCGTCGGCAGATGGTGGAGATCGCCAAGGCGCTGGCGGGGGGCCGCCCCCGGGTCCTGATCCTCGACGAGCCCTCCGCGGTACTGGCGGGCACCGACCTCCAAGCGCTCTTCGCGCTCGTGCGGCGGCTGCGCGCCGAAGGCGTGCTGATCGTCTACGTGTCCCACCGGCTCGCCGAGATCGGGGAGCTGGCCGACTCGATCGCCGTGCTCAAGGACGGCCGGGTGGTGGCCCGTTCGCTGCCCGCGGACACCGACGAGGACCGGCTGATCCGGCTGATGGCGGGCCGCAGCACCGGGCAGTTGTACCCGGCGAAGCGCACCGGGCCGGGCGCGGCGCTGCTGGAGGTCGAGGGGCTGAGCCGGCCGGGGGAGTTCCGCGACGTGTCGTTCCGGCTGCACGCCGGC
>NZ_JACBXC010000642.1 GCF_013870535.1 Streptomyces phytophilus
TCGACGCGCAGCTCCCCGGGCTCGTACGCGGTGGGCTCCGCGCCCGGCTCATCGAGGGCGGCCGGTCCAACCTCACGTACGACATCACCGACGGCACCGGCCGCTGGGTCGTCCGCCGTCCCCCGCTCGGCCACGTCCTCGCCACCGCGCACGACATGGCCCGCGAGCACCGCGTGCTCACCGCCCTGCACCCCACCCCCGTCCCCGTACCGGAGACGCTGCTGTTCTGCGCCGACGACTCCGTGCTCGGCGCCCCCTTCTACGTGATGGAGGCCGTCCCCGGCACCGTGTTCCGCGCGGCCGGGCAGCTGGCGCCCCTGGGCCCCGTCCGCACCCGCGCCGTGGTCGACGGCCTCGTCGACACCCTGGTCGGCCTGCACGCCGTCGACCCGGACGCCGTGGGCCTCGGCGACTTCGGCCGCCCCGACGGCTTCCTGGAGCGCCAGCTCCGCCGCTGGGGCAAGCAGCTCGACGCCTCCCGCAGCCGCGAGCTGCCCGGCATCGACGAGCTGCACGACGCCCTCGCCCGCGACCTGCCGCCCGCCGCCGCGCCCGCCGTCGTCCACGGCGACTACCGCCTCGACAACGTCCTCGTCGACGCCGACGACAGCGTGGCGGCCGTCCTGGACTGGGAGATGTCGACGCTCGGCGACCCGCTCACGGACCTCGGCCTGCTGGCCATGTACAGCACCCCCGCGGGCGCCGACTCCCCCATCGCCACCACCGCCGGCGCCCCCGGCCACCCGACCGCCGCCGAGATCACCGCCAGATACGCGGAGCGGTCCGGCCGGGACGTCTCCCGCGTCGCCTGGTACACGGCCTTCGCGTACTTCAAGCTCGCCGTGATCCTGGAGGGCATCCACTACCGCTTCACGCTCGGCCGGACCGTCGGCGCCGGCTTCGACCGCATCGGCGAGCTGGTGCCGCAGTTCATCGCGGGCGGGCGCACCACTCTGCAGGAGGGCTGACCGGCCATGGACTTCGCACCCGACGCGCGCACCGGGGAACTGCGGGAGCGCCTCCTCGCGTTCATGGCCGAGCACGTCCACCCCGCCGAGCCGGTCGCCGCCGCGCAGCTCGCCGCACAGGGCGACCCGTGGGTGCACCCGCCGGTCGTGCACGAGCTGCGCGCCGAGGCCCGCGCGCGCGGGCTGTGGAACCTCTTCCTCCCCGACACGACGTACGGCGCGGGCCTGACGAACCTCCAGTACGCGCCGCTCGCCGAGATCACCGGCCGCAGCCCCCACCTGGCGCCCCTGGCGCTCAACTGCAGCGCGCCGGACACCGGGAACATGGAGCTGCTGGCCGAGTTCGCCACCGAGGAGCAGCGCGCGCGGTGGCTGGAGCCGCTGCTGGCGGGCCGGATCCGGTCGGCGTTCGCGATGACCGAGCCCGCCGTCGCGTCCTCCGACGCCACGAACATCGAGACCAGGATCGAGCGGGACGGCGGCTCGTACGTCGTCAACGGCCGCAAGTGGTACATCTCCGGGGCGATGAACCCGGACTGCGCCGTGTTCATCCTCATGGGCAAGACCGACCCGCACGGCACCGATCCCCGCCGCCAGCAGTCCATGGTCCTGGTCCCCCGCGACACCCCCGGCCTCACCGTCCGCCGCGCCATGCAGGTCTACGGCTTCGAGGACCATCTGCACGGCGGCCACGCCGAGATCGTCCTCGACGACGTACGGGTCCCGGCGGCCAACCTGATCGGCACGGAGGGCGGCGGCTTCGCCATCGCGCAGGCGCGGCTGGGTCCCGGCCGCATCCACCACTGCATGCGGCTCATCGGCATGGCGGAGCGGGCGATCGAGCTGATGTGCCGGCGGGCGGTGGAGCGTTCGGCATTCGGTAAGGAGCTGGCGCGGCAGGGCGTGGTGCAGACGTGGATCGCGGACGCGCGGGTGGCGGTGGAGCAGCTGCGGCTGCTGGTGCTGAAGACCGCGTGGCTGATGGACACGGTCGGCAACCGCGGCGCGCACACGGAGATCCAGGCCATCAAGATCGCCGTGCCGCGCGAGGTCACGGGGATCCTGGACCGCGCGGTGCAGTTGCACGGCGCCGCGGGCGTCAGCCAGGACACGCCGCTGGCCGAGCTGTGGGCGTCTGCGCGCACGCTGCGGCTGGCGGACGGTCCGGACGAGGTGCACCAGCGGTCGCTGGCCCGGCGCGAGCTGAGGAAGTACGCGCCGGGCGCGTGAACCGGCGCCGTACGGGCCCGGGGGCGCGCCGGTCCGTACGGCCCGGCGCTCCGGCGCTCCTGCCCCCGGCGCTACGGGCGCAGGGCGCGCATCAGCAGCTCCGCCAGGTGGTCGCCGACCTCCCGCGCCGACAGGGGCCCGTCCGGGCGGTACCAGCTGCCCAGGTGGTGCAGCGCGCCGAAGTGGTAGTCCACCACCAGGTCGGCCGGGGTGGCGGTGGAGAACACGCCGGCGGCCTGGCCCTCCTCGATGAGGCCGCGGAAGCGCTCGTGGTAGCGCCGCCGCTCCGCCCGTACCTCCTTGGACTTCTCCGGGCTCAGCATGTGCATCGAGCGGAAGAAGATCAGCGCGTCCTCGTGGTGGTCGACGGTGGTGACGACGACGTCCGCCGCCGCCTCCCGCAGCCGCCGCTCGACCGGGGCGTCCAGCGCCGCGAAGTGGTCGAGGCGCTCCTGCTGGAGGCGCAGGAGGCGGGCGTAGATCTCGTGCAGCAGGTCGTCCTTGGAGCCGAAGTAGTGGTAGAGCGCGCCCTTGGTGACCCCGGCGGCCTCGACGAGTTCCTGCACCGAGGTGCGGTCGAAGCCCCGCTCGGCGAAGAGCCGGGTGGCGGCGGCGAGCAGCCGCTCCGGCACCGTTCCGCTGTTCCCGCCCGTCGTCGTCGCCATGTCCTCGCCCTTCGTCGTTCCTGCCTCCAGTGTCGGCCCCGGCACCCCGGCCCGTCCCGGCGTCCGGGAAGGTCCGCGGGCCGTGCGCCTCAGCTCCGGCCGTCCTCCAGTGTCCGCTGCAGGCGGTTCATGCCCGCAAGCCAGCGGTCCGGGTCGGTGGCCCGCACGGCGCTGTAACCGGCGACCTCGGGGTGCGGCAGGATCAGGAAGCGGTCCTCGGCGATGCCGGCCAGGACGGCGTCGGCGACCTCCTGCGGCTCGATGGCGCCGGGGGCGAGGACGAGGTCGCCGGCCGCGCCGGTGGCGCGGAGCATGCCGGTGCGTACGCCCTGGGGGCAGACCGCGTGCACGGCGATGCCGCGGTGGCGGTACGTCAGGGACAGCCACTCGGCGAAGGCGAGCGCGGCGTGCTTGGTGACGCTGTACGGGGCGGCGCCGACCATCGACAGCAGGCCGGCGGCCGAGACGGTGGCCACGAACCGGCCCTCGCCGCGCTCCAGCCACTCCGGCAGCAGCTCGCGGGCGGCGCGCACGTGCGCCATGACGTTGACGTCCCAGGCGGTGGCCCACTCGGCGTCCGCGGC